>NZ_NEWJ01000028.1:0-7676 GCF_002135045.1 Halorubrum sp. SD683 | reverse complement strand
GGGGTCGATCGCGACGGCGGGCGCGTCGCCCGCGCCGCTCCCGACGGCGCCGCCCGCGTCGACCGCCGATTCCAGCTCCGCGCTGACGAACGAGCCGACGCCGTCGACCGCGGTTATCGCGTCGCCGAGGAGCTCGTCGGCGTACAGGTCGCCCGCGAGCACCGACTCGCCGGATTCGTTCTCCGTCCCGCTCTCGACGCGGCGGCCGGGGAGCGCGGCGCGGATCTCGGGGGCCGTCGCCGCGACCGCGTCGAACACCGCGTCGACGGTCGAGTCCGGTGAGGACATCAGTCGTCGCTCTCGGCGACGGCCAGCGCCTCGGCCGGGTCGGACTCTTGGAAGATCACGGCCTCCAAGGCGTCGAGGATGCGCTCGGGCTCGTCGCGCTGGAAGACGTTTCGGCCGACGGCGATGCCGGTGGCCCCCGCGTCGATGGCGTTCGAGACGTTCCGGAGGAACGCCTCGTCGTCGCGCATCGTCCCGCCGGACATGACGACGTCGGCGGGGCCGGCCATCTCGACGGCGTCGCCCATCGCCTCGGCGGAGCCGGGGTACTTCACCTTCACCACGTCGGCGCCGAGCTCCAGGCCGAGCCGCGCGCCGTACGAGATGACGTCCGGGCTCGCGTCGTTGCGGAGCCCCTGCCCGCGCGGGTACGACCACATGACGACGGCCATGTCGTGTTCGCGGGCGCCCTCCTGCGCGTCGCGGAATTCCTCGGCCATCGCTACCTCGTGGTTCGACCCGCCGTAGACCGTGAACCCGACCGCGTCGGCCCCCAGTTCGGCCGCGTACTCGGCCGTACAGTTGACGGCGCTGTTCGGCTCTCCTCGCCAGAGGTTGGAGGTCCCGTTGAGCTTCAACAGGAGGTTGACCTCGTCCTCGTAGTCGGGGTAGTACGCCTCGGCGAGCCCCTTCTGGACGGCGAGCGAGGTGACCGCCTCGTGGGTGGCGAGCTCGAAGATCCGTTCCGGGTCCGCCGTGTCCGGGTTCGGCTCGAAGTCGACCGGCCCGTGTTCGAGCCCGTGGTCGTACGCGAGGATGAGCGACTTACCGTCGCGCGAAATGTCGTCGGCGGCGTGAGGAAGCATCAGTTCGTAGTTCCGTTACATACGTAAAAAGGGCTGTGGTGAAGTCGGCGGACGTAAAGAAACTTAGCGGCCGATTGAGCGGCGTCTCGGGTCGTTTTTGCGCGATCGGCTTCGAAACGCGTTACTACTCGAATTGTTAATTTCTCCGGCGCGAACGCGTTCGGGCCTGGCTTTCGCAATACTTACCAGCCGCGGCGCGGCAGCGAGTCACATGCGAACGCTTTCCGAAATCGAGGTCGTCGGCGTCGTCGGCGCCGGGACGATGGGCAACGGGATCGCGCAGGTCGCGGCGTCGGCGGGATACGACGTGGTGATGCGGGACGTGGAGCGCGAGTACGTCGAGCGCGGCCTCGACAGCGTCGAGGACAGCCTCGACCGGCTGGCCGGAAAGGGCGCGCTCGACGAGGACCCCGAAGCGGTCCGCGACCGGATCACGGGGACGACGGCCCTCGACGACCTCGCGGACGCCGACCTCGTCGTCGAGGCCGTGATCGAGGACCTCGAGGTAAAACGCGACGTGTTCGGCGACCTCGACCGCGTCACCGGCGACGACGTCGTCCTCGCGACGAACACCTCCACGCTGTCTATCACGACCATCGCGAGCGCGACGGAGCGCGCGAGCGACGTGGTCGGCCTCCACTTCATGAACCCCGTCCCGATCATGGACGGCGTCGAGGTCGTGGTGGGCGAGCGCACCGACCCGGCGGTCGTCGACTTCGCGCACGCCTTCGCCGAGGACCTGGGCAAGGAGACGTGGGAGTCCGACGACAAGCCCGGGTTCGTCACCAACCGGATCCTGATGCCGTGGATAAACGAGGGGATCCGCGCGTACGACGAGGGCGTCGCCGACAAGGCCGACATCGACCGCGGGATGAAGCTCGGCACGAACGTCCCGATGGGGCCGCTCGAACTCGCCGACCACATCGGCCTCGACGTGGCGCTCGACGCAAGCGAGACGCTCCACGACGAACTCGGCGACCGCTACAAGCCGGCGTACCTTCTCAAGCGCAAGGTGGAGGCGGGCGACCTCGGCAAGAAGACCGGTCGCGGGTTCTACGAGTACGAGTGACCGCGTCGGGGCGTCTGAGAGGCGGTCAGGCCGCGTCCGCGTCGCGGTCGTCGTCCGCCGTCCACCGGCGCGCGCCGGGCAGCAGCCCGACGAGCTTCGTCACGTAGCCGAACCGGAACAGCCCCAGCTGCGAGAGCGCCCCGAGGACGAACACCGCGAGGAACGCGGGCGCCGAGAGGTCGAAGAGGAGGGGTTGGACGGTCGTCTCCGCGGCGGCCGTCTCGAAGCTCGCGGGCGTCAGCGACCGCGAGGCGAACGCCGCGCCGATGAGCGCCGTCGAGACCACGAGCGTCGTCCGGGTGAGGACGAACCCGAACAGCGCGCCGACGGCGACGCCCGCCAGCGTCGCGCCGACGAGCAGCGCCGTCCCCTCGACCCCCGCGGCGTCCGCCGCGTAGAAGGGGCCGACGGCGAACCGCCCGGCGAACCCGCCGACGACCGCACCGATGCCGAGCACCGCGAAGGAGAGCCCGGCGTACGCGAGGAAGCCGCCGAGGAGGCCGCCGACCGCGACCGCGCCGGCGGTGAGGACGGCGCCGTCGACCGCGACGAGGCCGACGACGTTCGGCGCGAGCAGGTAGCCGGCGCCGGCGCCGACGAGCAGCCCCGTCAGCGTCACCGCGTAGACGGAGACCGCCGCGCCGACGAACGCGAGCGCCAGCCCCGCGAGGACCAAGCCGCCGTTGAGTGGGGTGAGCATGTCCGTACCGTGGCGCGCGCTGCTACTTAAATTGTCGCAGCCGCGAGGACGGAAAACGGGCGGCGAGCGGCGGACTCACCGCGCCCGGCTCGTCGCCCGTCGATCGATGTATCGCGTGTACCCGCCGACCGCGAGGCCGAACCCGACGACGAGCAGGACGAACCCGAGGAGGCGACTGGTCCCGACGGTCATCACCGTCAGGACGACGCCGAACAGCAGCGCGAACACGCCGGCGACGACGACGCCCACGTCCAGCAGCGGCGACGGCTGGATGGTCCGGCAGTGCGGGCAGATCCGCGCGTCGGCGGGGATCGGCTCGCGGCAGTCGACGCAGCGGAGGCGGTCGCTCGGCACGCGAGGCGGTTCGGCCGCGACCGGTTTGGCTCTGTTGACTGCGGAGGGGGCCGAGAGGACGTGTCTGCCACCCGGACGCGCCTCGGATCGTACTCGTCGGAACAGAGAACTCCGACGGGCCGCATGGTTAAACGATGTTTCCGGATTGTGAACCGAAGTGCCGAAACGGAGACGCCGCGAGGTCCTCGGAGCCCTCGCGGTGGCTCACCGCCGGTTGTATTTCCGACGACGACCCGCAGGTGGAAACTCGGGAGATAGACGTGGTGAATCTGCGGGACGAGACCGTCGGTGTCACGATAGTTGCGGAGCGAGGCGACGAGGTCGTATCCGAGGACGGGTTCCGATTCGGCCCGAAGCAAGGCGGAGCGACGGGCGGACTGTATTTAAAAGAACGTTGGATGAGTGGTGAGGGAGACCTGGAACTCACGATATCCGCGGATTCGATCGACGAAGCCAGTCTATTCACGGAGAGCGTGGCACAAGAGAGTGAGGACGACGAGTGTGTATCCGCGTTCAGTCCGGTCGACGAGAACGGCGGAGGCATGTACTACGCCGAAGCTGAGTGTTGACGACGCGCGAAACGAGCGCCGGGTGCGGATTTCCGCCCGCTCTCCCGCTCAGTCCGCGCCAGCCGCCGCGGCCGGCTCGTCGCCGGTATCGAGCGTCTCTTCAACCTGCGTGAACACCGCGACCAGCGCGACCGCCGCGGCCGCGGCCCCGACGGCGAACGGCACGACGAACCCGAAGCCGTAGAGCCAGCCGGAGGCCAGCGGCCCCAGGGCGACGCCGAAGCCGAAGCCCATCGTGAGCACCGACAGGGTGGTCCCGGACTCCCCCTCGCGGGCGAGGTCGCCGGCGAGCGCGAGCGACGGGGCGAACACGCACGCGACCGCGATCCCTTGGCCGAGCCGGACGAGCATCATCAGCGCCGGCTCGGTCACGATCCCCTGAAGCAGCGTCGTCGGGACGAGGATGACGAAGCCGGCGAGCAGGAACGGCCGGCGGCCGATCCGGTCGCTGGCGCGGCCCACGGGGACCTGGAAGACCACGTTCGCTATCGTCACGGCCGCGAACTGGGCGCCGAACCACACTGGGGGCTGGTCGAGCCGCACGTTCACTTGGTTCTGGAGCGTCGCGAACAGGGCGATGCACGCGCCCATGGCGACGGTCGCGAGCCCGAGCGTGAACACGGGGTCGAGCAGGCGGTCCTCGCCGCGGACCCGGATCGACACGTCGTCGCCCGCCTCGGCCTCGACGTCGGCGTCGCGGACGAGCAGGAACACGAGCGTGAAGCTGAGGTACGCCCCCGCGCAGGCCGCGACGAAGGCGGCGTCGAAGCCGTCGAGGACCGGGAGCCCGACGGCGGAGAGGTCGTACGGCCCGCGAGCGACGACCGCGCCCGCGAGGACCGGGCCGAAGCCGAAGCCGATGAGCCGGAACGTGTTGTACACGCCGAAGTTGCCGCCGCGGTCGGCGTCGCTCGCGGCGTACTCGTTCACGAGGGCGACCGTGGCGGGGATGATGAGCGCCGCGCCGAGCCCCTGTATCGCCCGCAGCGCCACCAGCACCGGGTAGCTCGTCGCGATCGTGTACAGCCCGCTCGCGGTTCCGAGGAGCAGGATTCCGGCGAGGACGAACGGACGACGGGCGCCAACGCGGTCGGAGAGCCGCCCCGTGAACGGCTGCGAGAGGCTGTTGAGAAAGCCGAAAAGCGAGAGCACGACGCCGATGAGGAGCGGTTCGGTCAGCGTGACCGCGGCCGCGCCGACCCCGACCTCGACGCCGAGTAACCCCTCGATGTCGACGAGGTCGCTGGTGATGTACAGCGGGAGGACGACGATGAGAAAGGAGTTCCCGGCGGCGCCGACCATTCGCGCGAGCGCCAGCACGATCACGCGCCGGTCGGTGTCGGTGACGCCGGAGAGGAGCCCCATTCACTCTGGGTTCGGAACGGATGATAAAGGCGCTTGTGAACGGGGGGAGTCGATCCGGTTTCGGTCGCCGACGAGCGTCGAACCGCGGTCTCGGTGTCGACCGAGACCGAGCGGCTCAGGGGGTCGCCGGGGTCCGCTTGTCGACGCCGCGGACCTCGAACCGCGCGCCGCCGTCCTCGCCGGTCGTCGCCTCGACCGTCCACCCGTGCGCGGTGGCGATCTCCTGAACGATCGCGAGGCCGAATCCGGTGGTGCCCGCGCCGCCGCTCTCGCCGGGTTCGAAGAGCGAGTCGGCGACCGCCGGGTCGATCCCCGACCCGTCGTCCTGGACGAAGAAGCCGTCCGAGAGGTCGCCGACCCGGATCGAGACGTCTTCGCCGGCGTGGTCGACCGCGTTGCGCATCAGGTTCTCGAAGAGGTTCCGGAGGCGGTCCGGGTCGGCGAGCACCTCGCGGTCGGTCTCGACCGAGAGGGTCGCGTCCGCGGTGTCGACGGTTGACCAGCTGTCGGCGACGACGTCCGCGAGGTCGACGCGCTCCGGGTCGCCGACCGTCTCTCCCTCGCGGGCGAGCGCGAGGGTCCGCTCGACGATCGACTCCATCCGGGCGAGCGCGTCGAGCGCGGCGTCGAGGTTCTCCGCGTCGTCCGACGCCTCGCGGGCGAGCTGGACCCGGCCCTGCGCGACGTTGAGGGGGTTCCGCAGGTCGTGCGAGACGATGCTCGCGAAGGAGTCGAGCCGGTCGTTCTGTCGTTCGAGCGCCGCCTCCCGCTCTTTGAACGCCGTGATGTCCTCTTGGAAGCCGACCCAGTGCGTGACGGTCCCGTTCGGGTCGCAGATCGGGGCGATGCTCACTCGGTTCCAGAACTCCGTCCCGTCCTTCCGGTAGTTCAGCAGCTCGACGCTCGTCGGCTCGTCGGCGTCGATCGCGTCGCGGAGCTCCTGAACCGACTCCTCCTCCGTGTCCGGCCCTTGGAGGAACCGGCAGTTGACGCCGATCGACTCCTCGCGGTCGTACCCGGTCATCTCGACGAACCGGTCGTTGACGTACACCATGGGGTTGTCCTCCCGGTCCGCGTCCGTGATGGTGATCCCGACCGGCGCCTCGTCGAGGGCGCGGGTCTTCGTCTCCAGTTCCGCGCGGCGCTCGCGCTCGTCGGAGACGTTTCGGAGGATGCCGACGCTGCCGTTGAACGAGTCGCCCTCGTACGGCAGCGCGGCCATGTGGTCGCGACAGGGGATCGGCTCTCCCTCTTTCGGGACGATGTCGACGCCGAAATGCTGGACGTCGGGCCCCGAAGACGAGAGGATCGTGCCGAGGCGGTCCTCGGCCTCTTTGACCGCCGCGTCGTCCTTGATGAACCCGGGCTTCTGGCCGATAATCTCCTCGCGGTCGTAGCCGGTGAGCTCGGCGAACGGCTCGTTGACGAACCGGAAGACGCCGGTCTCGTCGACGACGTAGACGGGGTAGCCGAGCGCCTCGATGACCGTCGAGTAGCGCTCGGCGATCTCTTTGGTCCGGTGCTCCTCGACCGCCTGATCGACGCGGTTCGCGAGCCGGCGGAGCTGCTCGGGACCGCCCTTCTGGAAGTAGCCGGTGACCCCGGCGTTGAGCGCCTGACTGGCGATTTCTTCCGAGCCCTTCCCGGTGTACAGCACGAACGGGGTCTCCCCGTGGCGGTCGCTGAACACGTCGAAGAACTCCAGCCCGTCCATCGCGGGCATGTCGTAGTCGCTGACCACGCAGTCGAAGGCGGCCTCGTCGAGCCGGTCCAAGGCTGTCTCGGGGTCGGTCACGCTCGTCACCGCCACGGAGTCGATCTCGCGTTCGAGGTACGCCTCCGTGAGGTCGAGGACCGACGGGTCGTCGTCGACGTGTAACACGTCGATCGCGGCGGGCATACGTGAACGAACGATCGCGAGGAATAAACGACTACCGACCCGGCTATCGGATCTGGATCCGGGGGCGGCGGCGACCGCGGTCCGCGTTCCACTTCCGGCGCGCGTGGCTGGTTCTTAAGACCGCGGAGCGCGGAGTCGGGATCGATGACCGGCGGGACGCCAGTCGCCGGGGAGACACTCCCGGGCGCCGGCGGCGGGGACGACGACGCGGACCGCGTCGTCTGCCACGTCGATATGGACTGCTTTTACGCCTCCTGCGAGCGGCTGCGCCGCCCCGACCTCGCGGGCGAGCCCGTCGTGGTCGGGATGGGGTACGAACCGGGCGAGTCGATCGGCGCGGTCGCGACGGCGAGCTACGAGGCCCGCGAGTTCGGCGTCGAGAGCGCGATGCCGATCTCGGAGGCCTTGGAGCTCCTCCCCCGCCGCGCCGACGCGGACCCCGACGACCCGGACGCGCCGGACCCGGCCGACACCGGCCGGTACCTCCCCGTCGACCTCGACTTCTACGAGGACGTGGCGAGCGAGGTGAAGGAGGCCCTACGCGACCGCGCCGACCCGCCCCGGGGGGTGAGCATCCACCAGGCGTTCCCCGCGGCCCCCCACCGGACCCACTGAGCCGGCGCGCGGG
>NZ_NEWJ01000027.1:0-35196 GCF_002135045.1 Halorubrum sp. SD683 | reverse complement strand
ACGACCACCACCGACGCCCCAGCCGCGAGGCCCGCCCCGCAAAGCGACCGCGCCTCACACCTCCCCAGCCTCGTCGGCGGTCCTCCGCTCCGCTCCGGACCACCGACTCCCTCGCGCGTGCTCCTCGCGTCCTTCGGACGCTCGGAGGCACGCGCCACAGCGGCCACAAAAAACCAGTCTCGCGGCTCAGCGACCGGTGTCGTACTTGTACGTCGCCGAGTCGGGGTCGATCCCGAAGTCCTCCGCCGACTCCTCCGGCTCGTCGTCGCCCGTCGGCTCGGCGTCCTTGAACGCCCGCCGGAACCGGTCCGCCATCTCGAACGCGTCGACGGTCAGTTCGAGGCCGACGACCCCGCCGCCGAGGAACTCGCGCTTCTCGGTGAGGCGGTCCGAGAGGGCCGGCGGGAGGTCGTCGGTGTCGACGCGCTCGAAGCCGAACTGCGTCAGGTACTCCGGCTGGTCGGTGAGCACGTACACCGTCTCGAACCCGTCCGCGGCCGCGGTGTCGACGAGGCGCTCCACGACGTGCGCCCCGACGCCGCGGTCGCGCCACTCGGGGAGGACGCCGATGCCGGTGAGCTCGATCCGGTTTTCCTCGTCCTCGTCGCCGCGGTGGAGGCGGAGCCGACCGAACCCGGCCCGGTCGCCCGACTCCTCGTCGACCGCGATCACGTAGTCCCGCGACCGGAAGGCGACGTCGTCGAGCCCCAGCTGCTCGATCGCGTCCAACAACCACGCCTCGTCACGGTTTTTGGCGTCGCGGACGTACATAGACGGCTGTACGAGGGCGGAGGTGAAAAACGGTTCCCCGGCCCGATCGTCCGCCGTCATCGCGTCGCTTTTGCCCGCCGGCCGCCGACCCAACGCGTATGGAATTCGCCGCGCTGGCTGAGCGGGCGGAACGGGTGGCCGCGCACGACGGCGACATCGAGACGACCCTTGCGGTCGCCAACCTGCTCGCGGACGCCGGCGACGGCGGCGCGAACCACGGGTCGACCGACGACCTCCCGGTCGTCGTCCGGTTACTCCTCGGCCGCGAGCGGCGACGGCAGCGAGTCGCGCAAACGCGACGCCCTGTTCGGGCTGTTCACCCGCTGTTCGCCGAGCGAGGCGGCTTTCCTCGCCCGCCTTGTCCTCGGCGAGATGCGGCTCGGCGTCGGCGAGGGAACCGTCCGGGACGCGATCGCGGAGGCGTTCCTGACCTCCAAGACGGCCCACGACGGCGACGAGTCCGGGGACGACGACGATGACAGCCCCGCCGACGGCGACGGTCCCGAACTCGCCGCGCCCGACGACGCGGTCGCGGCCGTCGAGCGCGCGCTTCAGGTGACGAACGACTACGGGCGGGTCGCGGTCCGCGCCCGCGACGAGGGAGTCGCGGGGCTCCGCGAGGAGTCGCTGCGCGTCGGCCGCCCGGTCCAGGCGATGCTCGCGCAGGCGGGCACCGCGACCGACGCGCTCGACGCGTTCGGCGAGGTCGCTGTCGAGACGAAGTTCGACGGGGCTCGCGTTCAGGTTCACTACGCGCCGCACGGAGCCGAGGCGGACGACGGCGTGCCGGACGGCGACGCACCGGGCGGCGAGGGCACCGCGCTCGGTCCACGGCTCTACTCGCGGAACATGGACGACGTGACGGACGCGCTCCCCGAGATCGTGGAGTTCGTCGCCGACCGCGTCGACGCGCCCGTCATCCTCGACGGCGAGGTCGTCGCGGTCGACGACGACGGCGACCCGCTCCCGTTTCAGGAGGTGCTGCGGCGGTTCCGGCGAAAACACGACATCGACCGGATGCGCGAGGCGGTCTCCCTGCGGCTCCACGCGTTCGACTGCCTCCACGCCGACGGCGACGACTTACTCGACGAACCCCTCACCGCGCGCCACGAGCGGCTCCACGAGTTCCTCCCGGACGCAGCCGCGGATCTCACCGTCGCCGCGGACACGGACTCGATCGCGGCCGAGGAGCGGGCCGCGCTCGACGCGGGCCACGAAGGCGTCATGCTGAAGAACCCCGACGCGGCGTACACCCCCGGCGACCGCGGGCGCGACTGGCTGAAGCGAAAGCCCGACGTGGAGACGCTCGACGCCGTCGTCGTCGGGGCCGAGTGGGGCGAGGGGCGCCGTGCGGAGCTGTTCGGCACGTTCCTGCTCGCGGTCCGCGAGGGGGACGAGTCCGCGGCGCGGGACGCCGGGAACGACGCGGCCGACCGCGACGCCGGCGGCCGCGACGCCGACGACCCCGCGCCACCGGGGTACGCCACGGTCGGCAAGGTGGCGACGGGGATCACCGACGAGGCGCTCGCGGACCTCACGGAGCGGTTGGAGCCGCACGTCGTCGACGAGACGGGGACGACGGTCTCGTTCGACCCCGAACTGGTGGTCGAGGTCGGCTACGAGGAGATCCAGACCTCGCCGACGTACTCCGCAGGCTACGCGCTCCGGTTCCCCCGCTTCGTCGGCGTCCGCGAGGACAAGGGGGTCGACGACGCCGACTCGCTCGCCCGCGTCCGTCGGTTCGCCGGCGACGACTGACGTTCCGACACGCGAAACTCCTTGACGGTCCGGTTCGTAGGGTAACACATGCCAGGCCCGCTCGGCGACGCGACGCGGCGAGACCTCACCGACGCGGCCGTCGAGCGACTCGCGGCGGCGGGGTTCGAGGTCGACCGCCCGGAGACGGGCGCCGAGCCGCCGGCGGTCGCGACCCGCGGCGACGACCGGTTGGCGGTGGAACCGCTCGCAGCGGACGACGCGACGCCGATCGTGATCGCCTCGCGGCTCGGCCACGCGCTCGACCGGGGCCGCCGCGCGCTGTTCGTCGCCCGCGACGCCGACACCGCGGCGGCCGTGCGCGACCTCCTCGCCGACCCGCCGCTGCTCGCCGAGCGGACCGACGGTCGACGAACCTTCCACCTCGGCCCGGACCGGGTCCCGGTCTCGGGCGGCGGCTACGCCTGCGTCCGCGCCGACGGCCTCGGCCATCCGACGTTCGGCTGGCGCGAGACGGACACGCCCCTCGGCCCGGTGACGGCCCGCTCGGACGTCGACGCCGCCGCGGTCGACGACGAGGGGCGACCCGTCGTCCCCCGGCTCCTCTGCGAGGTCGACGGCGAGGCGGTCGCCGTCCTCGCCGGCGCCGATAGCCTCCAGACCCCGACGGACGAGGCGTTCCCGTTCGCGTACCGCCGCGATCCGGACGACAAGCGGTTCCGCGTCCGGCGGGGAGGCGACGGGACGGTCGTCGAGACGGTCAGCGGGTTCGCGGCGCTGCGCGAGGCCGGATACGTTCCAATTCCGATGCCGCTCGTTCCCGAGCACGCGTTAGGGCGGTCGATCGACGGCGAGACGCTCACGGCGGCGTGGGACCTGCTCGTGATCGGTGAGGGCGAATCGGTCGACGACGGCTCGGTCGACGACGGGGCGATCGGCGACACGGCCCTCGACGCCGAGCGCGACCGATAGCCACCCTCAAGACGAGCGCGCCCGCAGACGGTAACATGACGGTCCGCTACGAGGAGTTCTCGGTGGAATGGCTCGGCTACGCGACGGCGCGGCTGGAGACGGACGAGGGGCCGGTGGCCTACACCGATCCCGGCCGGTACGGCGTCCTCGACGACTACTGGGCGCGCGACGGCGACCTCGTCGTCGTCACCCACGACCACCACTACGACAGCGACGGGATCCGGTCTGTCGCGAGCGAGGACGCGACGCTCGTGATCTACGACGGGGTCGACCCCGCCGGCATCGACCGCGACGTGGAGCCGATCGACGCGCTCGCGGAAGAGTACGAGGTCGTCCGCGTCGGCGAGGAAGACCGCGTCGACGTCGAGACGCCCGCCGGCGAGGTACGGGTCTGGCCCGTCCCGGCACACAACGATCCGGAGGGGCCGAACGCGGACGCCGACGGCTCGGTCGCGCACCCGCCCGGGTTCGGCTGCGGCTTCCTCCTGTCGCTCGGCGGGCGCACCGTCTTCTGGCCCGGCGACTCGGACGCGCTCGACGGGTTCGCCGAGCTCGACGTCTCCGTCTTCCTCGCGAACATCGGCGGGGGCGGCATCGTCTCGGACCCCCGCGAGGCGGCGGACCTGGCCGAGGCGATGGACCCCGACCTCGTCGTCCCGATCCACTACGACACGTTCGACCTGCTGAAAGCCGACGGCGAGGCGTTCGCCGGGGACGTGGCGAGCCGGTCGATACCGGTCGCGCTCGACGCGCGCTCGGCGAACCAGTAGTCGGACTGGGCGGACGGATACCCGAATCGGACGGACTGATTGTCGAACCGGACGGCGCGAACCTCTCGGCCGGTGGCCTTTTTACTCCGCCGCGTCCTTCCCCGGTCGCATGACCACCGAGTCCGCGCTGGCCGACGGGGTCCGGGAGGCGCTTTCGGTCGACGCCGAGGCGTTCGCCGAGCGCGCGGCCGAGGAGGCCGAGATCGTCAAACAGGAGCTACGCGACGGCTCCTTCGACAACCACCAGTCGATCGTCGGCTTCGAGTACGAGTTCTACGCGGTCGGCGACGGCCGGTGGAGCGAGGAGTCCCGGGCCGGCGAGTACGCGCTGATGCGCGTGCCGCGCCGCCTCTTGGAGCTGATGGGCTTCGAGAAGGAGCTGGGGCTCCACAACGCCGAGATGTCCACGAGCCCGCAGCCCCTCTCCGACCACGGGCTCCGCGCCCAGCTCGCCGAGGTCCGCGCCCGACTGGAGGCCGCAGAGAACACCGCGGGCGTCGAGGGGATGCGCCTCGTCTCCGACGGCCTCTGGACTATCCCGCCGGCGGGCGAGACCGCGGAGGGATACCTCACCGACAGCGTCGCTGTCGACGGCGTGGTGGTCGCGGTCAACATGAGCGACGCGGTCCGGTACCACGCGATGGCGAACTCGCGCCGAGACGACCTGAACGCCACCGACGCGAACGGGGGCGCCGCGACCGACGCCGAGGAAGAGCCGGTCGTCACCCTCGACGCGCCGGGCGTGTCGCTGGCGGCGGAGACGGTGATGCCCGAGAGCCTCATCACGTCGATCCAGCCCCACTATCAGGTGGCGCACGCCGAGACGCTGCCGCGGCACTTCCGGTACGCGCTTCGGATCGCCGGCCCCCTGCTGGCGCTCGGCGTCAACTCGCCGTTCTTCCCGCCGGCGCTGTACGACGACGGCTGGGACGGCGAGCGTGTCCTCGCCGAGGGGGCGACGGAGAACCGGGTCCACGTCTTCGAGTCCGTCCTCAACGCGCGGACCGACGCCGACAAGGTCCGGTTCCCCCGGGAGTTCCGCGACGTCGAGACAGCGGTCGACCGCATCGCGGCCGACGAGACGCTCATCCCGATGCCGGACCCGGGCGGCAGCGATCGCTTCGACGACGACTTCGCGACGTTCCGGACGAAACACGGCAGCTACTGGCGTTGGGTTCGCCCCGTCTTCGAGGGGGCGAGCCGCTCGGCCGCGAACGCCCGGATCGAGTTCCGGCCGATCCCCGGCCAGCCCACGGTCCGCGACTCCATCGCGTTTCAGGCGGCCTTCGCCGGGCTGATGCAGGCGCTCGCCCAGCACGAACACCCCGTCATCGGCCTCGAGTGGGAGACCGCGCGCGACAACTTCTACGCCGCCGTCGCCGACGGGCTCGACGCCGACATGGAGTGGATCGACCGCGACGGCCACCGGACGACCGACCCGGACGCGATGTACGCGGACCTCCTCGATCACGCGGAGGCCGGACTCCGGACCGCCGGCTGCGCGGACGACGAGGCCGCGAAATGGATCGCGCCGCTGCGGTGGCGCGTCGCGAACCGCACGACTCCGGCGAGCTGGAAGCGGGACCGCGTCCGCGCCCGACTCGACGACGGCGACGACTTCGCGACCGCGGTGGTCGACACCCAGCGCGAGTACATCCGCCAGCAGGCCGACGCCCTCATCGACGGCGGCTTCTCGGCGTGGACGGACGGGGAGTGACCGCCCCCGTGGTCGCCCGGCGACGCGGGAGCCGGACGGCGCGACCGCGACACAGTACAGTTATCGGTCCGCCGCGTCACGCGGCCGTATGGACGAGCTGATCGCCGCGGCGCGCGAAGCCCTCGACGCCGCCCACGTCCCCTACTCCGAGTACCGCGTCGGCGCCGCGCTCCGGACCGCCGACGGCACCGTCTACACCGGCTGTAACATCGAGAACGCGAACTACTCCAACAGCCTCCACGCCGAGGAGGTTGCGCTCGCGGAGGCGGTGAAGAACGGGCACCGCGAGTTCGACCGGATCGCGGTCTCGTCGGGCGTCCGCGACGGGGTCACCCCCTGCGGGATGTGCCGGCAGACGCTCGCGGAGTTCGCGGCCGACGACCTCGTCGTCGCCTGCGACGAGGGCGACGACGCGGTCACGGAGTACACGCTCGGGGAACTGCTCCCGAACACGATCAACGAGGGCACGCTCGACGACGCGAGAGAGGACTGACGCGAGGGAGGACCGACGCGAGAGAGGACTAGATCGGCGGGAGACCCGTCCGGCCGAGACGGAACTACTTTTAAACGGCTCGCCGAAGGGCGGAGACATGACCGACGACAGCGAGGACCCCAACGACGAGGCCGGATACCACGTCGAGGCCGCGCCCGACGACGTCGCGGACGCGGTCCTCCTCCCCGGTAACCCCGAGCGCGTCGACAAGATCACCGCGCTGTGGGGCGACCACGAGGAGGTCGCGCGCCACCGCGAGTACCGCACCGCGACCGGCAGCTACGACGGCACCCCGATCTCGGTCACCTCAACCGGGATCGGCTCCCCCTCGGCCGCCATCGCCGTCGAGGAGCTCGCGCGCGTCGGCGTCGACACGTTCATCCGCGTCGGCTCCTGCGGCGCGATCCAGCCGGAGATGGACGTCGGCGACCTCGTCATCACCACCGGCGGCGTCCGGCAGGAGGGGACGAGCGACGAGTACGTGCGCGAGGACTACCCGGCGAGCGCCGACGGCGAGGTGGTCTCCGCCCTGGTCGCGGCCGCCGAGCGGCTCGGTCACGACTACCACACGGGCGTCACGATGAGCGCCGACTCCTTCTACGCCGGACAGGGGCGACCCGGGTTCGAGGGGTTCGAGGCCGCCGGCTCCGACGAGCTCGTCGCGGAGCTTCAGGACGCGAACGTGAAGAACATCGAGATGGAGGCGTCGGCCATCCTCACGGTCGCGAACGTGTACGGGCTCCGCGCCGGCGCGGTCTGCTCGGTGTACGCCAACCGCGTGACCGGCGAGTTCCGGACCGAGGGCGAGTCGCGCGCGGCCGAGACCGCGAGCCTCGCGGTGAAGCTCCTCACGCGGATGGACGAGGTGAAACGCGAGGCGGGCGCGGACCGCTGGCACGCCGGCCTCTCGCTGTAGCGGGCGCTCCGGCCGTCACGCTGCTCGCTGCCGGGCGCGGGCGTTCCAAAGCGACTTTACCCACGGACCGCGGAGCGGCAGGCATGAGTACACAGGTCGTGGTCGTCGGCTCCGGGTACGCCGGCGCAGGGGCGGTGAAGGCGTTCGAAGACGAGGTCGGCGAGGGCGAGGCCGAGCTCACGTGGATCTCGGAACACGACTATCACCTCGTTCTCCACGAGGCCCACCGCGCGATCCGGAACCCCGCGGTCGAAGACAAGATCACGATCCCCGTCGACGAGATCAAATCCCCCGAGTCCGACTTCGTCCAGGGCCGGGTCGTCGACGTCGACACCGACGAGCGCGCCGTCGAGACCGACGACGGCACGACCGTCGACTACGACTACCTCCTCCTCGCGGTCGGCTCCACGACCGCCTTCTTCGGCATCGAGGGGCTGAAGGAGAACGCCCACCAGCTGAAGGGGCTCGACGACGCGAAGGCGATCCACGAGGACGTCCGCGAGGCGGCCGCCGACGCGACCCGCTCGGACCCGGCGCAGGTCGTCGTCGGCGGCGCCGGCCTCTCCGGCATCCAGACGGCCGGTGAGATCGCCGAGTACCGCGACAAGCACCGCGCCCCGCTCGAGATCAAACTGGTCGAGGGGCTCGACGAGGTGTTCCCCGGCAACGACCCGCAGATCCAGGGGGCGCTCCGCCAGCGGCTGGAGGACGCCGACATCGAGATCCTCACCGGCGACTTCATCTCGGAGGCCGACGAGGGGGCTGTCTACCTCGGTGGCGGCGAGGACGAGGAGCCGGAAGAGCTCGGCTACGACGTGCTGATCTGGACCGGCGGCATCACGGGCCAGCCCGAACTGGACAACGTCGAGGTCGAGAAGGACGACCGCTCGAACCGCGTCCACGCCGGCTCCGACTTCAGCACCAGCGACGACCGCGTGTTCGCCATCGGCGACACCGCCCTCGTCGAGCAGGGCGACGACGACGTGGCCCCGCCGACCGCGCAGGCCGCCTGGCAGGCCGCGGAGGTCGCGGGCGCGAACCTCGCCCGCGCCGCCCGCGGCGCGCCGCTCCGCTCGTGGACCCACGAGGACAAGGGGACGGTCATCTCGGTCGGTGAGGAGGCCGTCGCTCACGACGTGATGGGGATGCCGATCAAGACGTTCGGCGGCACGCCCGCGAAGCTGCTGAAGAAGGGCATCGCCACGCGCTGGATCGCCAAGGTCTCCTCCGCGAGCCGCGGCGTCAGCGCGTTCGGCGACATGTGAGATCGGCCGACGCGCGGTAGCGACGCGACTCTCGGCTTTCGATCCTCGGCTCGGGTCGGCGACGACTCAAACGCTGTTCTCCGTCGAACGACCTCCACGGCGCAACGAAACAGCGGCTCTCGCAGTCAGTGTTCGGCCGGCTCGTCGGGGGCTCGCATATCGTCGATCCGCAAGATGAGAATGTTCGCGGTGTCGTCTTTCCCGTCGACCGTCCCGTCGATGACGAGCTTGGAGAGCGGCGTCGGCCCCACGGCGACGCTGTCGCCCTCGTGGAAGTCGCGGACCGAACCCTGAACGTGGATCTCGGCGCGGCACAGCTCGGGGTGGTGGACGCTGGAGAGGTCGATCCCGTCGACGTTGACCCCCTCGACCTCCTCGCTCTCGTGGTAGATCGGGACGTTCGCGGGCTCGTCCATGCGCTGGATGTCGAGCGCCTCGTACGCGTTCGAGGTGGGTTTGTAGCCGCCCTTCGGGCCGGGTACCCCCTCGACCAGCTGGAGGGCCTTGAGGCTCTGCATCTGGTTCCGGATCGTCCCGGGGTTGCGGTCGACTTCCTCGGCGATCGCCTCGCCTTTCACGGCGTCCTCTCGTTCCCCGTACAGGTTGATGAGGGCCGAGAGAATGCTTTTCTGGCTCGAAGTGAGCTCGATCGATGACATGGTGCGGGATACACCGCGCCCCCGCTTAAATGCGGTGGAACCCATTTATAAACGATCGTGTGGAATCGTCTCGGCGGCCGGAGACCGTCGGTTCGGGCCGGTTCGGCTCACCCGCCGCGTAGCCGCTTTATCCGCACGTACGCGAGCGGGCTCGACAGCGCGACGACGACACCGACGCCGATCAGCGCGACGCCGAAGTCGACGGCGACGAACGAGACCGCGGCGCCGACGAGCCCGATCGCCGCGCCGGTGAACGCGACCGCGATGGTCGCGCCGATCGGCTCGATGTCGCCGGGGTCGACCGAGCGGGGATCGGGACTGCTCATGGGCGTCCGTGGCGGCCCGGGCGCAAAACGCTGTCCGATCCGGTCGGTCGGATTCGCTCGGACCGCGGTCGGGCGGATCCCGCCCCGTCGGCTCGACCCGGCCGCCGATCCCCACCATTCAAGCGCCGCGGCGTCGCGTAGCCGGTATGACCACGGTCAGGATCATCGGCGCGCCGACAGACTACGGGGCGAACCGACGCGGAGTCGACATGGGACCGTCGGCGATCCGGTACGGCGGGCTCGCCGACCAGCTCGCCGGCGCCGGCGTCGAGACCGTCGACGCGGGCGACCTCCACGTCCCCCGGGCCGAGGAGCGCGACCCGGACGCGGACGCGCCGAGCGAGGGGGAAGCGAAGTTCATCCGCGAGACGGAAGCGGTCTGCCGGCGGCTCGGCGACGAGGTCGCCGCGACGCTCGCCGACGGCGAGGTGCCGCTGGCGCTCGGCGGCGACCACTCCATCGCCATCGGGAGCCTCTCCGGGTCCGCGCGCGACGCGGACGTCGGCGCCGTGTGGTTCGACGCGCACGCGGACCTCAACACGCCCGCGACGACGCCCTCTGGCAACGTCCACGGGATGCCCCTGGCGGCGGCGCTCGGGATCGGCGAGTTCGCGGACACCGAGTGGGCGAACGCGCCGGGGCTCTCGCCGGAGAACGTCGCCTTGGTCGGGCTCCGCTCGGTCGACGGGGCGGAGGCGGAGCTGATCCGCGACCGCGGCTTCGCGGCGTACACGATGTCGGACATCGACGAGCGGGGGATCACGGCGGTCACGGAGGAGGCGCTCGAGGTCGCGTCCGCGGGCGTCGACGGGATCCACGTCAGCCTCGATCTGGACTGGCTCGACCCCAACGCCGCGCCCGGCGTCGGGACGCCCGTCCGCGGCGGCGTCACCTACCGCGAGGCGCACAGCGCGATGGAGATCGTCGACGAGACTGACGCGCTCCGGTCGATGGAGATCGTCGAGGTGAACCCGACCTTGGACCAGCACAACGAGACGGCTGAGCTCGCGACTGAGCTGGCGGCGAGCGCGTTCGGGAAGCGCGTCTTGTACTGAGAGGCCGGGGTCAGACGCCTCGGTCGAGCTGTTCGACGACCTGCTGGAGGTCCGCCTCGGACTCGACCTCGCCTTTGATCTCCTCGCGGCGGCGCACCGCAGCCGAGTCGGCGTCGTACGCGCGGACGAACTCGGCGCGGGTGTGCTCGTCGAACGCGTGCCGGATCGCGAAGTAGCCGTCGGGGACGATCGTGCCGCACACCTTACACTCGTGGCGCTGGTGGTCGTTCGTCTGGTGGACGATCGCCGCCTCCACGTCGTCGAAGGCGGCGTCGCAGTCGCCGATGCCGCACGTCCAGCGAGGGGCCATACCCGGACTCTCGCCCGAGGGGGATTAACGGTTTCCCAACTCGGCGCGGGCGCGCCGGGGGGTCGACGGGGGTCGGCACCGCGGGTTCACCCCCGCGGTCGCGGCACCGTCGTCGTCGAACGATACCCATTTGCGCGGGCGCGACGACCGTGCGACCGTGACCCGATCGAGAACGCGCGTCGACGCCCACGTCAAGATACTCGACGACGAGGTCGTCGCCCGGGCGAAGGCGCGCGACATCGACGCGCTCGTGTACGCGCCGCACTTCACGCGCCTCCCGACGATCAGCGAGCGTGCGGCCCGGTACACCGACGACGAGCTGACCGTCGTCCCCGCCCGCGAGGTGTTCACCGGCGACTGGGGGAACCGGCGACACCTCCTCGTCCTCGGACTCTCCGATCCCGTCCCCGACTACATCACCTTCGAGGGAGCGATGGCCGAGTTCGAGCGGCAGGACGCGGCCGTCCTCGTCCCGCACCCCGGGTTCGCCACTATCTCGCTCACGCGACCCGAAGTCGACGCGCACGCCGCCCGGATCGACGCGGTCGAGACGTACAACACCAAGCTGCTCCCCCACCAGAACGCGCGCGCCCGCCGGACCGCGACGGAGACCGGCTGCGCCGGGTTCGGATCCTCGTACGCCCACCTCCCCGGCACGGTCGGCGAGGCGTGGACGGCCTTCGAGGGCGACCTCGACGACGCCGAGGCGGTCGCCGACGCCTTCCGCGAGCGACGCCCCCGAACGGTGATCCACCGCGGCGGACTGGGCCACCGGCTCCGCGGGCTCGTGGAGTTCGCGCACCTCGGCTACGAGAACACGTGGACGAAGCTCGACCGAATGTTCCTCTCCGGCAACGAGCCGACCCTCCCGTCGAACGTCGCATACGAGGGGCGATTCGACGACGTGAGCGTCTACGAATAGCGGCCGTGCGAGCGTTTCGGGGCGGCCCGGATCCCGATCGGCTTCCCGGTCAGAGCCCGAAGCCCGCCGCGGCCTCCGACGCCGCGGACAGGTCCAGGTCGAGGCTGACGACGTAGGTGTGAATCGCCCAGAACGCCGTCAGCTCGACCCCGGTGATGACCACCGTGACGAGGTCGGCGTACTTGCTGCTCGTCGTCACGCCGCTCGGCATTCCGAACTCACGGTCCGAGAACGGGTGGAACAGCGCGATGCCGCGTCGGCTGCCGACCACGTCGAGGACGTAGTGGGTCAACACGCCGATCCACACGTACTGGAGGTTGCCGAAGACGATCGGATACGCGAGGAACACCGCGAGCACGGGGAGGCTGTGGAGCGTCTTCCGGTGACGGCCGAAGGCGGTGTCCACGTCGGGGAACAGCGCCCCCAACACGACGGGGACGGTGATCTCGGCGACGGTCGTCGCGGTCGCCGCGTCGAGACCCGGTTCGACGATGAAGCCGAGCCCCAGGGCGAGCAGCAGGCCGTTGAGGACGTGGCCGCGTTTGTTCATGTCTCTGCGTGTGCGGGTCGGCAGGTCAAACCACCGGATCCGGGCGGCGTGCCCGGAGAGGATCGCACCGCCTCGCCGTCGGCCGGGGTCCACTCACGGGCCGAAACGCTCCCGGGCCGAAAGAGCCACGGCGGGCGCGTCCGACCCGACCGTATGGAGTACGAGGAGCCGAAGTTCTTCCACGTGATGCAGTACGCCGCGGCCGCCGACGGCGACGTCATCGACATGGTGAGCGGCAACCCCGACTGGGAGCCGCCCGCCGCGCTCCGAGAGGCCCTCCGCGAGTACGCCGATCTCCCGCCCGCCGACTTCCAGTACCCGCCGAGCGACGGGCTCCGAGAGCTCCGCGGGGCGATCGCCGAGCGCCGGGGCGTCGACCCCGAGCGCGTGGTCGTCACCAACGGCACCGGCGAGGCGAACTACCTCGCGATGGCCCGGGCGCTGGACCGCGACGCTGGTGACGAGGCGCTCCTGATGGACCCGGTGTACCCGTACTACCCCGGGAAGACGCACCTGCTCGGCGGGGAGCCGACGCTCGTGCCCACGGCGCGCGACGGCGGGCTCGACGTCGACGCGATCCGCGAGGCGGCGAGCGAGGACACGGCACTCGTCGTCCTCAACACGCCGAACAACCCGACCGGCGCCGTCTACGACCTCGACGCGGTCCGCGAGGTCGTCGAAATCGCGGCGGCCGTCGACGCGCTCGTCGTCGTCGACGAGGTGTACGACCGGTTCGATCTCACCGGCTCGTTCGAGTCGGCGCTGACGCTGGACTCCGAGCGCGTCATCGTCACGAGCGGCTTCTCGAAGTCGATGGCCATCACGGGCTTCCGCGTCGGGTACGGGGTGTTCCCCGAGGCGCACGTCGGCGACGCGAAGACCCGACACATGCTCGTCAACGTCACCGGGGCGCGCCCCTCTCAGTACGCGGTGTACCACGCGCTCGAAGAGACGCCGTCCGACTACTACGCCGCGTCGCGCGACCTGCTCGCTGACCGCGTCGACGCGTTCGCCGCCGCCTTCGACGCGGCGGGCGCGGAGTACGGCCGCCCGGAGGGCGCCTTCTACGTCCTCGCGCGCTTCGACGGGTTCCCCGGCACGATGGCGAACGTCAAGCGCCTGATCGACGAGGCCGGCGTCGCCGGGATGCCGGGCGAGGCGTTCGGCACCGCCCGCGACGAGTGGATCCGGTTCGCGCTGGTGACGCCCCGAGCGACCGAGGCGGCCGAGCGGCTCGCGGACTACTTCGACGGCGGCCCCGCCGACGCGGGCTGAACCGTTCCCACGACTCCGCCGTATTCAAATACGCGCGCGCAGACCAACGCGTATGGAGCAGATCGACGACCAGTACGCGCCCGCGGACGTCGAGACCGCGGTCGACGAGTACTGGGACGACCACGACGCCTACGAGGCGGCGAAGGAGGCGCACGCCGACGATCCGCCGTTCTTCTTCGTGGACGGCCCGCCGTACACCTCCGGGCAGATGCACCTCGGGACCGCCTGGAACAAGACGCTGAAAGACGCCGTCATCCGGTACAAGCGGATGACCGGCCACCGCGTCACCGACCGCCCGGGATACGACATGCACGGGCTCCCGATCGAGGTGAAAGTCGAGGAGGAGCTCGGCTTCGAGAACAAGCGGGACATCGAGGAGTACGGCATGGAGCCGTTCATCGAGAAGTGTAAGGAGTTCGCCCTGGAGAACCGGGCGGCGATGGACGAGGACTTCAAATCCATCGGCGCGTGGATGGACTGGGACGACCCGTACGAGACCATCTCGCCGGAGTACATGGAGGCCGCCTGGTGGGCGTTCTCCGAGGTCGCCGACAACGGGCTCGTCGAGCAGGGGAAGCGGTCCATCTCGCAGTGCCCGCGCTGCGAGACCGGGCTCGCCAACAACGAGGTCGAGTACGAGGACGTCGAGGACCCCTCCATCTACGTGAAGTTCCCGCTCGCCGACCGCGAGGGGAGCCTCGTCATCTGGACGACGACGCCGTGGACCATCCCCGCGAACACCTTCGTCGCCGTCGACGAGGACCTCACCTACAACGCGGTCCGCGCGGAGAAGGACGGCGAGGAGGAGCTCCTCTACGTCGCCGCCGAGTGCGTCGAGGACGTACTCGGGGAGGGCCGCTACGAGGAGTACGCGGTCGAGGCGGAGCTGACCGGCGACGAACTCGTCGGCTGGGCGTACGACCACCCGCTCGCCGACCACGTTGCCGACTACCCCGACTTCGAGGGCGCCGGACAGGTGTACGCGGCCGACTACGTGGAGGCCGACCGCACCGGCCTGGTCCACTCCGCGCCGGGCCACGGTGAAGAGGACTTCCACCGCGGCACCGAACTCGGGCTCGACATCCACTGTCCCGTCGGTCCGAACGGCGAGTTCGAGGCGGCGGCGGGCGAGTACGCCGGCCAGTTCGTGCGCGACGCGAACGACGACATCATCGAGGACCTCGTCGCCGACGGCCACATGCTCGCGCACGGCACCGTCGACCACAGCTACGGCCACTGCTGGCGCTGTGACACCGGGATCATCCAGCTGGTCACCGACCAGTGGTTCATCTCGATCACGGACGTGAAAGACGACCTCCTCGACAACATGGAGGAGTCGGAGTGGCACCCCGACTGGGCCCGGGACAACCGGTTCCGCGACTTCATCGAGGACGCGCCCGACTGGAACGTCTCGCGCCAGCGCTACTGGGGCGTCCCGATCCCGATCTGGGTCCCGGAGGACGCCGAGCCGGGGAACCTCGACGAGGACATGATCGTGGTCGGCACCCGCGAGGAGCTCGCCGACCGCGTCGAGGAGGATATCGATCCCGACTCGATCGACCTCCACCGCCCCGCCGTCGACGGCCTCACGATCGTCGAGGACGGGACGACCTACCGCCGCGTCGAAGACGTGTTCGACGTGTGGCTCGACTCCTCGGTCGCCTCGTGGGGCACGCTCGGCTACCCGAGCGACGAGACCGCCCACGAGGAGCTGTGGCCCGCCGACCTCATCATCGAGGCGCACGACCAGACCCGCGGCTGGTTCTGGTCGCAGCTCGGTATGGGGACGGCCGCGGTCGATCAGATCCCCTACGAGGAGGTGCTGATGCACGGCTTCGCCAACGACGAGGACGGCCGAAAGATGTCGAAGTCGGTCGGCAACATCGTCACGCCGGAGGAGGCCATCGAGCGCGCCGGCCGCGACCCGCTCCGCACCTACCTGCTCAGCCACGACCAGCAGGGCGTCGACCTCGCGTTCGAGTGGGACGGGCTCGGCGAGATCCAGGGCAAGCTCAACATCCTCTGGAACGTGTTCCGGTTCCCCCTCGAGTACATGGAGCTCGACGGCTACGACCCGGCCGACGCCGACCTCTCGGACGGCGACCTCGAACTCGTCGACGAGTGGGTGCTCTCCCGGCTCCAGTCCGTGGAGACGGAGGTCGCCGACGCGTGGGACGACTACCGCGTCAGCGACGCCGTCAACGCCGTCATCGAGTTCGTCACGCAGGACGTCTCGCGGTTCTACGTGAAGGCCGTCCGCGACCGCATGTGGGAGGAGCCCGACTCCCCCTCGAAGCGCGGCGCGTACGCCACGCTCGCGACGGTCCTCGACGAGGTGATCCGGCTGCTCGCGCCGATCGCCCCGTACCTCACCGAGCGGATGTACCAGCGGCTCGACGGCGAGGCGACGACGGTCCACGCGCTGTCGTACCCCGAGCCGGACGCGGACCTGCGCGACGACGACCTCGAACGCGACGTGGCGGCCTTCCGCGACATCGAGGAGGCGGCCGCGAACGCGCGCCAGCAGGCTGGCCGCAAGCTCCGCTGGCCCGTGCCGCGCGTCGTCGTCGAGACCGACAACGAGACGGTTGCGGCCGCGGTCGACCGCCTCAAAGCGCTGATCGCTGACCGCGTCAACGCCCGCGACGTGGTCGTCACCGACGCCTTCGACGAACTGGTCGAGACCGCCGAGCCCCAGATGGCCGCCATCGGGCCGGCGTTCGGCGGGGACGCCCAGAAGGTGATGGAGGCGGTTCAGGGCGCGACCCGCGCCGAGGCCGAGGGCGGCGAGGTCGCGGTCGACGGCGAGCCCGTCGACCTCGACGACGAGATGGTCGAATACGTCGCGGAGCCGCCGGAGCACGTCTCCGGGGCCGACTTCGATGGCGGCACCGTCTACGTCGACACCTCGCTGACGCCCGACATCGAGTCCGAGGGGTACGCCCGCGACGTGATCCGCCGGGTCCAGGAGATGCGCAAGGAACTGGACCTCGACGTTGAGGCGCGGATTCGCGTCGGCGTCGCGGTCGACGACGACCGGGTCGCCGGCTTCGTGGACGAGCACGCCGACCTGATCGCCGGCGAGGTGCGCGCCGACGCGTGGCTCGACGACGCGAGCGACGCCGCCGACGCCGACGGCGGACTCGTCGAAGAGTGGGAGGTCGAAGGCGTCGCGGTCACGATCGGGGTCAAACCGGTCGCGTAACGGCCCCGACGGGCCGCGGCTTTCGCTTAACGCGTCGCGATCCTTGCCCGACGAGTCGGAGCTTTCGTCGACCGATACTGTGGGAACAATTCGCATCCCGAAACCTATAGGTGCGTTCTTTACTCACGGTCGAACATGGATGTCCGGGCGGCTCGCCCCGACGACGCGGAGGACCTGCGAACGGCGGTCTCACGAGCCCGCGAGGAGACGGTGTTCGACGACATCGGCGCGCCACTGCTCGACGTGTCCGCCGCCGGCGTCCGCGAGGCCGCCGCCGAGGCGGAGTGGTCGTTCCTGATGGAACACGACGAGGAGGGGCCCGTCGGGCTCGCCATCGCGCACCCGGATCCCGACGGGACGGAGGCCGAGCTACTGGCGCTGTGGGTTCACCCGAACCGCGCGGGCGAGGGCGTCGCGGCCGAGCTGCTCGCCCGTGTGGGGAGCGCGCTCGCCGACCGCGGGGTGAAAACGCTCCGCGCGACCGTCCCCTCGGACCGCCCCAGCGCCGAGGAGTTCTTCAGCGCGCACGGGTTCGCGCCTCGCGGGACCCGGCGGAGCCCGGCGGGTGACGAATCGATCGTCGTTGCGGACCCCGACGCGCTCACCTGAGAGGCGTCGACAGTCAAAACGAACCGCTTCTCGGCCGACTCACTTCAGCCGCTCTTGGAGGAACGAGGGGTGGGCCGCGGTGACGCCGTCGACGCCGAGCAGCTTTTCCGAGATGACGTCGCCGAGCTCGTCGCCGTCGCCGGCGCGGACCTCCGCCATCAGCATGTGATCGCCCGAGGAGGTGTACAGCGCCTGAACCTCGTCGAGCGACTTCAGATCCCGCGTGGCCTCCACGTACCGCCCCGAGTCGACATCCATGCCGACCATGGCGATCGACTGCGAAGAGAGCTTCTTCGGGTCGACCTCCGCGGAGTAGCCGACGATCACGCCGCGCTCCTCGAGGCGGTCGATGTACTTCCGCACCGTCGGTTTCGAGACGTCGGCTCGCTCGGCGATCTCCCCGCAGGACGCCTGTGCGTCCTCTTCTAACACGGAAAGGATCCGTTCCTCTGTCGATACAGTACTCATATGGGTCTGTTTGTCACCAATGAAAAAAGACCTTGCGAATCAAAAAACGAACTCGCCGCGTCGTGAACGGCCGCCGGTCGGCTCAGGCGTGTTTGTCGAGGAACATGTCGTGGGAGCGTTCCCACTCGTAGTCGTCGTCCCAGTAGCGCTCGGCGAGCGGCTCCTCGGGCATCTCGCCGATCGAGCGCTTCTCCTCCCCGTAGGAGGGGCGGTCCTCGTCGACGTAGAAGCGGCCGGTGAGCACCTCGCCCTCGTAGAGGGCTTCCTCGGTCGTCCGCATCATCTCCTGGGCCTCGACGCGGTCCGTCATGTCGAACTCGTAGTCGTCGGAGTCGTTGACGTCGATGTACGGGACGTACTGGCGCGCGTCCTTGTTCCACGTCGGGCACTGCGTGAGGAAGTCGACGTGCGCGAACCCGTCGTGTTCGATCGCCTCGGCGATGATCTCCTTCGCCTGGTTCGGGTTCACTGCCGCCGTGCGGGCGACGTAGGAGGCGCCGGCGTTCAGCGACATCGAGAGCGGTTTGATCGGCTCCTTGGCGCTCCCGTGAGGCTGCGTCTTCGACTTGTGGCCCTTCGGGCTCGTCGGGGAGGTCTGCCCCTTCGTGAGCCCGAAGATCTCGTTGTTGAACACGATGTACGTCATGTCGTGGTTCTCCCGGGCCGTGTGGATGAAGTGGTTCCCGCCGATCCCGTAGCCGTCGCCGTCGCCGCCGGCGGCGATCACTTCGAGGTCGGGGTTCGCGAGCTTCGCGGCGCGGGCCACGGGCAGCGAGCGCCCGTGGATCGTGTGGAACCCGTACGTGTCGAGGTAGCTGTTCAGCTTGCCCGAACAGCCGATCCCGGTACACAGCAGGGTCTCCTCGGGCGTGCGCCCGACCTCCGGCAGCGCCTGCTTGAGCGCCTTCAGGACGCTGAAGTCACCGCAGCCCGGACACCAGGTCGGCTGCGGCTCGACGCCGGGGGTGTACTCGTCGCGGTCGATCTCTCGCTCCTCTCCGATTGCTGAAAACGTGCTCATTGCTTAGTCACCTGCGGCTGGGACGAAGGTGGTCTGATGGCCGGGCGCGTCGCCGTCGCCCTCGACGATCGCGGTCTCGAACCCGTCGACGATCTCCGCCGGCTCGAACGGGTTCCCGTTGTACTTCAGCAGGCTCGACAGCTTCTCGCCGTACTGGCCCAGGTTCTTCTGGACGAGCCCGCGGAACTGTCCCGAGGCGGTCATCTCCACGACCAGCACCTCGTCGACGCTCTCGATGAACGCCCGGACCTGCTCGGTCGGGAACGGCAGCATGTCCGAGACGCCGTACGACTTCACTGAGACGCCGGCGTCGTTGAGGCGACCGACGGCCTCCTCGACGGTTCCCTGCTGGCTGCCGAACGTGAGGATGCCGTACTCGGCGTCCTCCGGGCCGGCGTACGACCCGGTGTCGACCGTGTCGAGGTCGTCGCGGATCGCCGCCAGCTTCTCGGCCCGCCGGTCGATCTGCGCGACCCGGTTGTCCGAGGACTCGCTGATGTGGCCGGTCGGGTCGTGCTCGTTGCCGGTCGCGAGGAAGCGACCGCCCTTCTGGCCGGGGATCGACCGCGGGGAGACGCCGTCGTCGACCTCGTGCTGGAAGCGGTGGAACTTCCCGTCGTCGCTGTGGGGCTGCTCCGACAGCGCGTCCTCCGAGAGCGTCTTCCCGAGGTCCGGGTTCGCCTCCCGGTCGAAGTGGCTCTTCGGGACGTTCGTCATCTCACCGCCGAGCTTCTGGTCGTACAGCAGGATCGTCGGGATTTGGTACCCGTAGGCGAGCCGGAAGGCGAGCCGGGACTGCTCGTACGCCTCCTCGACGGTGCCGGGCGCCAGCACGACGCGCTGGGAGTCCCCCTGCGAGGTGTAGAGGACGTGTTCGAGGTCGGACTGCTCCGGCTTCGTCGGCATCCCGGTCGAGGGACCGGCGCGCATGGCCTCGACGAGGACGACGGGCGTCTCCGTCATCTCCGCGAGCCCGAGCGGCTCGGACATCAGCGCGAACCCGCCACCGGAGGAGCCGGACATCGCCTTGACGCCGGCGTGGGACGCGCCGACCGCGAGCGCGGCCGCGGCGATCTCGTCTTCCACCTGCTCGGAGATCCCGCCGAGCTTCGGCAGGTTCTTCGTCATGATGGTGAACACCTCGGTCCACGGCGTCATCGGGTAGCCGGAGATGAACCGGCAGCCCTCGTCGATGGCGCCGTAGGAGATGGCGTCCGACCCGGACATGAGCAGTTGGGTCTCGTCGTGTTCGCCGGTCGGGACCGACACGTCCGGCGCGTCGACGTCGTACTCCTCTTGGACCTGTTCGTAGGCGGTCTCGAGGATCTCGAGGTTCGGGTCGAGGATCTTCTCCGGCATCGCGTCGCGCATCAGGTCCTCGACGTGGTCGAGTTCCATGCCGGTGATCGCGCAGGTCGCGCCGACGCCGGCGGTGTTGCGCATGACCTCGCGACCCATATCGCGGGCGAGTCCGCGGAGGTCGAGGGGGAATACGTGCCAGTCGTTCTCCTCGGCGCGCTCCTCGAAGTTCGGGATCTCGGAGGCGTCGAGCAGCCCCTCGTCGTAGATGATGACCCCGCCTTCGCGGAGCTCATCCAGGTTCTCCGAGAGCGGCTTGATCTCCTCGTTACCGTAGACGGCGCCCTCGGACGGGTTCCGAGCGAACGAGTCGCCGAGCGCTAAGAGGAAGTTGTAGCCGTCGCCCCGGGAGTTCACGGGGTCCGCCGACGCGCGGACCTCCGTGTAGGTGTGGCCGCCGCGGATTCGCGACGGGTAGTGCCGATGCGTGAAGACGTTGAGCCCCGATCGCATCAAGGCCTTCGCGAAGTTCTGGCTGGTGGAAGCGATCCCGTCACCGGATCCCCCCGATATCCGCCAGATGAGTTCGTCGTCAGTCATAATGGTATGTGAGCCCGAGTGGGCCTCGTGGCCTGAACTTGTGTTGGTTCCCTCTTATGGCTTGCTATGGAATCCCAAGGGACAATCATGAAGGTCTATTAGGGTGTCAAATGTTCTCGCGCTGCCGAGCCGATTTTCCGCGTTCTTTTCATTCGCCGCGCGCCGACTCCGGGTATGCTCACGTTCATCGGGCTCGGTCTCTGCGACGAGCGCTCCGTCACCGTCGAGGGGCGGGAGGCGCTCCGCGCGGCCGACAGGGTCTTCGCGGAGTTCTACACCAGCCGACTGGTCGGCGCCGACGTCGCTGACCTTGAGGCGCACCACGGCGTCGACGTCGAGGTGCGCGACCGCGCCGGCGTCGAGCAGGACCCGGAGCCGATACTCGCGGCGGCCGAGTCCGGCGACGCCGCGTTCTGTACCGCCGGCGACACGATGATCTCGACCACCCACACCGACCTTCGCCTCCGCGCCGAGGAGCGCGGGATCGACACGCGCGTGATCCACGGCGTGACCGCCCAGTCCGCGGCGTCGAGTCTCACCGGGCTCCAGAACTACCGGTTCGGCAAGGCGACGACGCTCCCGTTCCCGTACGCTCACGGCGGCGACGACGTCCCCGGGAGCGTGGTCGAGACGATCGAGGCGAACCGGGAGCGCGGGCTCCACACCGTCGTCTACCTCGACATCAAGGTGGGAACGGGCCCCGCCGGTCCGGACCCCGACCACGAGGAGTACATGACCGCGGACGTCGCCGCCGGACTGCTGGCCGAGGAGTGGGCGGACGAGCTCGCGGTCGTCGTCGCCCGCGCCGGCTCGCCGGACGCGGTCGTCGCGGCCGACCGTCTGAGCGCGCTCGCCGACCGCGAGTTCGGTGACCCGCTCCACCTGCTCGTGATCCCGGGTGACCTCCATCACGTCGAGGCGGACGCCCTCGTCGGTCTCGCCGGCGCCCCCGAGTCGCTCGTCGACGAGTGAGGCGTCCGCGGTCGCGAGGCGAACGCCCCCGAACCGACCGCACGTTTGATTATTATGTGGGGCGTTGGCACGCACCATGAATGACGTGCCGGTAGATCGACTCATGTCGACCGACCTGACGACTATCGAACGCGGGGCCGCGGCGGCCGACGCGGCGGAGCAGATGCGCGAGTCCGGGGGTAGCTCTCTCCTCGTCCTCGACTCCGACGGGGCCCTCGCCGGGCTGATCACCGCGACGGACTTCGTCGCCCTCGTCCGGGACAACGACCCGAAAGACCGGACGCCGGTCGAGGCGTTCATGACGACCGACGTGGTCACGGTCGGCCGCGAAGACACCGTCGCGGAGCTGGCGGAGCCGACCGCACACGGCTACACCCACCTCCCGGTGACCGACGGCGACGACAGACCGATCGGCATGGTCTCCACGACGGACCTCACGGCGTACCTCTCGCGGCGAGGCTGACGGGTCGGGCGCCGGGACGGCCCGAGGCCGCGTGACGGCGCCGCATCCGAGTCGAGATCGCGTCGCGTTGTGCGTTCCGGAAGAGTAATGAAACATGGTAACACACATCGCGGTATGGATCTCGACGACAGGACCCGCGTCGCGGACGTGATGTCGACGCCCTTGGAGACGATCGGGGCGGACGCGCCGCTCCGGGAGGCCGCCCGGCGGATGCGCGACGAGAACATCAGTGCGCTCGTCGTGACGACGGGCGGAGGATGTATCCTCACGCAGAGCGACGTCGTCGGAGCGGTCGCCAACGGGAGCGACCCGGAGGCGACGACGGTCCGCGACGTGATGACCGAGGACGTCGAGACGGTGACGCCGGACCTCATGCTGGAGGAGGTCGCCGCGATGATGACCATGTACGGCGTGAAACACCTCCCGGTCGTCGACGACGACTACGTCGGGATGATGTCGTCGACGGACATCGCCGCACACATCTCCTGAGGCCGGTCTGACGGGCTGCCTGACCCACTTCGCCCACCGGACTCAGCGGGCCCTCACAACAGCAACAGCGGCGCCCCCGCGACCACGCCCACGGCGATCAACAGGAGGTTCCACAGGAACACCGGCCTGACCAGCTCGCGCGCGATGCTCGCCGCGAACGCCGTCTTCACCAGGATGCTGGCGGCCGTCCCGGCGACCACGCCCGCGACCGCGGTGTCGACGCCGATCTGTCCGGTCCCGAGCAGCGAGACCGCCGTGGTCGTCGAGGTCCCCGACGACACCAGCCCCGCGAGGAAGGAGGTGGCGACGAACCCGCCAGCGCCGAACGTCCGCTCGGCGACCGCGGAGGCGAGCAGCACGAGCAGGAAGAGCGCGCCGAACGTGAGCGCGTTCCCGAGGCTGAACGGCGAGGTGAGCTCCGCCTCCATCGTCGTCCGCCAGTCGCTCCGCCACACGGCGACGCCGATCCCCGCGACCGTGATCGCGCCGAGCGGCACGCCGACGACGAGCGCCGCCTCGGGGACGAAGACGGCCACGACCGCGGCGTTCCGGAACGCCATGGCGGCGTTGGCGAGCAGGATCGACCCCACCGCGATCTCGCCGAGGTCGGCGCGCCCCTTCGCGCGCTTCGCCATCTCGGCGACGACCGCCGTCGAGTTGACGAGCCCGCCGAAGAACCCAGTCACCGCGTAGCCGCGCCCCTGATACCGCTTCACCAGCACGTAGTTGACGAAGCCGATGGCGCTGACCGCGACCACGAGCGACCAGACGAGCCGCGGCTGGACCGCGTTCCACGGGTCGATCGTCTCGGCGGGGAGGAGGGGGAAGACGACGAACGCGAGGATGGTGAACTCCACCGCGCTGCGCACCTCCTCGCGCGAGAGCCCCCACGCGAACTGGTGGAGCTCCCGTTTCAACACCAAGAGCAGCGACGAGAGCACCGCCACCGTCACCGACTCGATGAACAACTCCTCGGCGACGAGCACCCCGACCCCGTACGTGACGAGCAGCGACGCCGACGTGGTCAGCGAGAGCCCGTCGACCTCGGCCTCGACGAAGCTCCGGACCGCCAGTAACACCGCGCTGGCGACCACCAGCACGCCGCCGACGACGAGCAGCCCGGGCTCGTCGACGAGCGAGAACACCGCCGCCGCGAGGCTGACGAGCGCGAACGTCCGGATCCCCGCCGACTTCTGCGACCACTCGCGCTCCAGCCCGAGGAACATGCCGAGCGCGGTCGCTAACGCCAGCTTCGCGACGTTCGTCTCGAGGTAGACGAACGGGTCGACCCCGCCTATCACCGCCGCCCACCTCCGCGCGACCGCGCTCTCGGACCGGCGCCCGACGGTCCGACTCGCGCCCTCGTAGTCATGACCGACCGTTCCGGCCCGCTACGTCTATAGCTTGCTATATAGTAATCTATAGTATCTCCAAAGCGGGGCCGTCGCGGACCCGCCGCCCTATCGGTTCGTCGGTTCGCGCGGCAGGTCGAGCGCCTCGGTCAGGTCGTGCTCCTCGCCGGTGATGAGGTAGAGCACGTCCTCCAAGATGACCGCGAGCTCGGGTAGCTCGCGCACCGCGAGGAAGGTGATCGCGATGAGCGCCACGACCGCCAGCAGCTGGCTCATGATCCGGTCGGAGATGAGGAACGACACCCGGTACGGGTCGGTCGCGCCGAACATCGTCATCACCAGGTCCGGGTACCAGTGCATGTACTGGTTGCCAGACACCACCGAAATGAACGTCGTCCGGAAGATGTTCAGGACGTAAATGAGCGGGATCGACACCGCGAGCGCGCGGAGCTTCCGCGCGAGCGGCGCCTCGACGGCGGCGACGAGGCCGCCGAAGATGGCCATACTCCCCAGCCCCGTACACGCCAGTACGATGTGGATGATGACGGTGTGGCCGTCGTCCAGCGTCCACGAGTACGCCGCCTCGTACCCCTCCCTGCTCGTCACCGCCTCCGGCGCGTACCCGAGCAGGTCGATGAGCGCACCGGTCTGCGTCGCCACGACCTCGATGAGGATCCGGCGGGGCTCCGGGACCGCGACCCCGCCGACGGTGAACGCCGGGATCGTCTCGAACGGGAGGTAGATGAAGAGCATGATCGCGATGGCCCGCGTGAGCGTGAAAAGCGACGCGCGCCCGTCGTAGAGGAGATACCCCGCGTACACGCTGGCGGGGAAGCCGACGAGCGCGAGGATCGACTCGACGTAGCTCTGGTGTTCGAACGCGAAGTACGGCACCGTCGACAGCCAGAAGAGCCCGAACAGCGCCCACGTCCCGGCCGCGAGCGCGCGACCGGCGGCCAGCCCGCGCTCGTCGAGCAGCCACGCCGTCGCGAAGAGGATCGCGACGATCCACGCGAACGTGAACGTGTCGGGAATCACGCTCAACACCGCCGGCGCGCCGTGGCCGAACATATCGCTACGGTCCGTCGTCGTCGAATAAAGCCCTTGTCGTTGCGTGCGATCTCGGCGTCAGACGGTCGGGCCGGCTCGCACTTCCTCGTCCGCCGCCGCGCCGATCGGCCGGCCGGAGGCCTTACCGTTCCTCGCTGTCGAGGACGCGGATCTGGTCGCCGCGGACCGTCACCGGAATCGGGACGGTCGCCTCGTACAGCTCGACGGTCACCTGGTCTTTCCCCTCGTCGATCCGCTGGACGCGCGCCTTCTCGCCCTTGAACGGGCCGGCGATCAGCTCGACGATGTCGCCCTCGGCGATCCCCTCCACGTCCGGGGTCGGCGAGAGGAAGTGCTCGACCTCGGAGAAGGGGCTCTCGGCCGGGCCGTCGCCGCCCTGAATGACGCCGCGGGCGTGCGGAATCTCGTCGAGAATCCGGCCGAACGCGGCCCCGTCGGTCGCCTCGACCATCACGTAGCTCGTGAGCTGGTCGGGGGCGATGACGGCCTGGATCTCGGGCGTCTCCTTCTCGGCGAGCATGTCGGCGACGGTGCGTTCCTGGCTCGCCGTCGTCTTGACCGAGTAGATCGGCATTACGCGCCGACCCCCGGGAGGAGGCTCATGATCGCGAACATCAGGAAGCCGATGAACCCGATGAGCAGGATCCCGGCGCCGGCGATCTTCGACACCTGGAGGAACTCGTCGGTGCTCGGCGTGCTCGCCAGCTTCAGCACCCGAATGTAGCTGTTGAGGTCGTACGGAACGTCCATGTTACCAGCGAATTCGAGACGAGACGGTTTTTACCTTTTGATGCGGCTCGGGACGGGGCGACTACTCCACGTAGTCGATGTCCTCGACGTCGGCGGAAGCGGCGCCGCCCTCCGGCGGTTCGCCGTTGCTCCCGTAGATTTGCGGCGACTCGACGCCGGTGACGACGATCATGGTTCGCATCTCGCCCTCGAGCTCGTCGTCGACGGAGGTCCCCCAGATGATCCGGGCGTCGGGGTCGATCCGGTCGTATATCTCCTCGACGACGCCCTCCGCCTCCTCGATGGACATGTCGGTGCCGCCGGTGACGTTCACCAGCGCGGAGTTCGCGCCCGAGATGTCGACGTCGAGCAGCGGCGAGCGCAGCGCGGACTTCACCGAGTCTTGCGCCTTCGAGTCGGAGTCCGACTCGCCGAGGCCGATCATCGCGACGCCGCCCTTCTCCATGACCGTGCGAACGTCGGCGAAGTCGAGGTTGACGAGCCCGGGCATCGTGATGAGCTCCGTGATCCCCTTCACCGAGCGCATCAGCACCTCGTCGGACACCTTGAACGCCTGCCGGACGGGGAGCTTCCCGACCGCGTCGAGCAGGCGGTCGTTGGGGACGACGATGACCGTGTCGCTCACGTCGCGGAGGCGTTCGAGGCCGGCCTCGGCGTTCGTGCGTCGGACCTCGCCCTCGGCCGTGAACGGGGTCGTGACGATGGCGATGGTGAGCGCGCCAGACTCGCGGGCCGCCTTCGCGACCACCGGCGCCGAGCCGGTCCCGGTGCCGCCGCCGAGCCCGGCGGTGACGAACACCATGTCGGAGCCGTCGATGGCGTCTTGGATCTCCTCTTGGGACTCGATGGCGGCCTCCTCGCCCACCTGCGGGAGGGAGCCCGCGCCGCGCCCCTGCGTCTTCTGTTGGCCCATGAGGATCTTCGTGTCGGCCTCGATGTTGACGAGGTGCTGGACGTCTGTGTTGGCGGCGACCAGCTTCGCGCCGTGGATCCCCTCCTCAGTCATGCGGTTGACCGTGTTGCCGCCGGCGCCCCCGCAGCCGACGACCGTGATGTTCGTCTGGAGGTCTTGGAGGACGTCCTGCAGCTCGTCGTCGGTCATCGTCCCGGTCTGTGGCGGCGCGCCGGCGCTCCCTCCGGCGGCGCTCTCGCCGGCTCCCCCGGCGTCCTCTGCGGGGGCCTCTTCGGCTTCGTCGATGGCGTCCTCAACGATGGAGTCCATTATGTGGTGTCGTTGCGACCCGGACGTATTTATTTTTGCCCGATCGTCTGACGCAGGTCGGACGCCGAAATCTCCGGCGTTCGCGGCCGACCCGAGCGAGTACGGCTGACGCGGTCGATCCGCCGGCCGCACGGGCTTTTATAAATTATTTGAGGGCGTCGCCGTCGATCGGGAACCGCTCCGTCCGCGCTCGCGACACGTCGTCGGGTTCGACGGTCTCGCCGTCGACTTCGACCGCCTCCCCGTCGGCGAGCCGGCCGAACGCCGGCCCCTCCGGTACGCCTCGTTCGGCCGCCAGCGACGGGTCGAACGCGGTCTCGCGGGCGACCACCGCGTTCCGGTCGGCCGCCACCTCGACCGCGTCGTACCCGGTCTCCAACACCGCCGCCAACCCGTCCACGAGGTCCGCGTACCCCGGCGTCTCCGGAGTCGTCGCGAACGCGACCCGCCCCGCCGCGCGGGTGCCGCCTTGTTCCGTGTCGAACGCGACGGCGACGCGCTCGACCGCCTCCCGCGTCGCGGCGGCGTCGAGCCCCTGCGCCCGCGAGCATAGGTCCGCCGGAAGGTCGCGGACCCGGACCGCTGCCCCGTCGCCGCCGGTGCCGTCCGCCCGGTCGCCACCGGCGTCTTCCGCCTCAGTCCCCGCCGTTTCGGGGACTTCGTCGGCGACCGCGCCGAACCGCAACCCCTCGTCGACCGGTCCGATCGCCGCCTCCAGCCGCTCGACGAGCGGGATCGGAGCATCGCCGACCTCGCGGACCCACGTCTCGCTCACAACCCGGTGACCGAGGTCCTCGACCACCGCGGCGAGGTCGGGGCGGTCACCGTCGATCACGGCCCGGTCGGCGCGGCTCCGCTCGAAGGCGGCGTCGATCACGTCGCAGTTCGCCTCGGGCTCGCCGAGGTCGGCGAGCGCCCAGTCGGCGCCGACGTGCCCAACCGCCCACTCGGTCTCGCGGACGATACGGGTGAACCGCGGCGCGTAGTGGCCGCCGCCGAAGCCGACGACGTGACGGGGGCGCGGCGCGGTCGCGGCGTCGGCGACGCCCTCGCCGACTACGTCCGCGCCGGTCCCGCGCAGGTCGAGGACTGCCCGCGCGACCGCCGCGGCCGCCTCGGGGTCCTCCCACTGCGGCTCGTCGGAGCCGAGTTCGACGAACAGCGACGGCACGGAGACGCCCGTCGGCCCGTGGTGGGTACACTCGATGCCGACCTCGTACCCCTCCGGGGCATGTCGCGCGAGCGCCTCGACGGCGCGCTTCTCCGCGCCCGGCGCGGCCCGCGCCAGCGACTCGGGGTCGCCCCCGTACTTCGCCTCGCCGAAGTTCCCGGTGGCGTGCGCGGTCAGGAGTTCGCCCGTCTCCCCCGAGTGTCTGGAGACGAACGCGAGGAACTCGGGGTCGCAGTCGAACGCGGCGGCCGGGTCCGACAGGCGGATGTGGAGGTCGTCGAACTCGCGGAGCTCGAACCCCGCCGCCCGGTAGTACGTTGCGCCCCCGTCGGCGTCGGGGCGCGACTCGTCCTCGCGCGCCTCCCAGTCGCCGACCTCGAGCAGCCGCTCGCCGATGTGCGCCGAGGCGCTGTCGGCCCGGCTGACGACGATCGCTATCACGACGCCGACTCGGTCGCCCGCGACGGAATAGCCGTCGGTTCTGCTCCGACTCCGCGGGGGCGCGTCGACCGGGGTCCGGCCGTCCGCGCTACGGGAGCAACAGATAGACGAAGGCCCCGTATCCGACGGTGAGGACCGCGCCGTCGACGCGGGTGATCCGCTCGCTGTACGCCATGATGCCGACGATGACGGCCGTGAACGCGAGCAGCGCGGGGAACTCGAAGCCGCGAACGCCCGGGGCGACGCCGATGGGCGTCACGACGGCCACGATGCCGATGACGGCGAGGATGTTGTAGATGTTCGAGCCGACGACGTTACCGACGCTGAACTCCGCCTCGCCGCGCACCGCGGCCACGACGCTGGCCGCCAGCTCCGGCAGCGACGTGCCGAGCGCCAGCACGGTGAGTCCGATGAAGATGTCCGAGAAGCCGGCGGCCGCCAGCAGCGACTCGCTGCCGTCGATCAGCCACCGCGAGCCGAGGACGAGCGCCGCGATCCCGGCGACGACCATCGCGATGTCGCGGGCCCTCGCGTCCGGCATCTCGTCCCGCTCGCTGTCGGTGATCGCCGACTGGTTCTCCCGGACGCGTCGCAGCACCGCGGCGGTGAACGCCACGAGCGTCCCGAGCAGCACGACGCCGTCGAGGAACCCGATCCGCCCGTCCCAACCGAGGCCGACCAACAGCAGCGCGGCCAGCACCATGAACGGGACGTCACGGCGAAACACCGTGTCGGAGACGTTGAGCGGGCGGATCAGCGCCGACACCCCCAACACGAGCCCGATGTTCGCGATGTTCGAGCCCACGATCGCGCCGAGTCCGATGTCCGTCGACACCGTGACGGCGCCGAGCAGGGAGACGAAAAGCTCCGGGGCCGTCGTCGCGAACGCCACGACGGTGACGCCGACCGTCGACGCCTTCAGCCCCACGGCGAGCGCGAGGTCCCTCGCCCCCGCGACGAGCAGTTCGGCGCCGGCGTACAGGAGGGCGACGCCGACGGCGATCAACAGCAGTTCGAGGAGTGGCGACCCGGGCAGCACGGCTCCCGGTTCGCAACCGCGTTTCAAAAGGGTCGTGATCCGCGACCGCCCGAGGTGGCGGCCGTTACCGTTTCGCTACGAGGCGGGTCTCGGCCGCCCCTTCGATCGGTTCAGGCGTGTCCCGCCCGGAACTCGCCGTGTTTCACGCCGATCGCGAACGCGAGCCCGCCGAAGACGAGCATCGACGGGACGACCATCATCAGGGTCGTCTGGAGGGGCATCATCTCCGCGCCGATGAGGCCGCCGGCGCCGACCGCGACGATCAGTACGAGGATCGCTGCCGCGCGTGGAAGGTCGAATTCCATGGTTTCGGTACGTCGCGAGCGATGCTAAACGTTCGGTCTCCGCGACGGGATCACGCCTCGATGATCTCGTCGTCCTCGCCGCCGGGGATCCGGATCTCACCGTCGAGTGCGACCGTCGCCCGGCCGCCGACGCGGACGCCGTCCGCCCCTACTCGCACGCGCACGCGGCCCGGTCGGTCGAGGAAGTGGCCCTGCTCGAAGCGGAGCTCGTCCGGCTCGTCCCCGTCGAAGGCGTCGACGTGACGGAGGTATCCGCCGACCGCTCCGCTCGCGGTGCCCGTGACCGGGTCTTCGGAGATCCCCAGTGAGGGCACGAACGCCCGACCGTGGGCCGTCGAGTCGGCGTCGAGCGCGTCGAAGGAGAACGCGTACACGCCCGCGACGTCGAACTCCTCGGAGAGGCGCTCGACGGCCGCGTCGTCCGGGTCGGCCTCGCCGAGCCGCTCCAAGAAGTTCACTGGGACGACAAGGAACGGGAGGCCCGTGGACGCGACCGCGGCGGGGAGGTCCGCGCCGACGTCGCGGAGCGCGGCGGGGTCGACGCCGAGCGCGGCCGCGACCCGGTCGAGATCGACGTCGACGACCTCGACGCTCGGCGCCTGCTGTCGCATCCAGACGGTGCCGTCGTCGTCGACCGCGACGCTGAGGTCGCCGACGTTCGTGCGGAGCGTGCGCTCGCCGCCGTCGATCGCTCCCTCGGCGAACAGGGCGCCGTAGATCGCGATCGTGGCGTGCCCGCAGAGGTCGACCTCCGTGGTCGGCGAGAAGTACCGGAGCCGGTCGTCGGCCGCGCCGTCGGCCCCGGTCAGGAAGGCCGTCTCCGAGGCGCCGAGCTCGGCGGCGACGGCGGCCAGCTGTTCGTCGCTCAGCCCCTCTGCGTCGGGGACGACGCCGGCGGCGTTCCCGGCCAGCGGCTCCGCGGCGAACGCGTCGACGAGCAGCGCGCGTCGGGTCTCCATGTCGAACCCCTCCGAGGTCGCGAACAAAAAGCCTCCCGAGGCGCTCCGAGGCGGACGGGGCCCTTCCCGAGCGGAGCGGCGACGCCAGTGCGCGGTCGTCGCGGGTCCAGGGTCGTCGCGGGTCCGGGGCCGTCGCGGACGCCCCGGTCGTTACCGACATGACGAACTCGACCCAACAAGCGCTTCGACTCCGAGGCCCGTCGGACCGCACTCCCCGGAGCGTCCGATGTCAATCCTTTTGCCCTCGACCGCAGATGAGTGTGTATGGGCCTCTTCGACCGGCTGCGAGGGAGCGACACGCCGCGCGTGGCGTTCATCGGGATCGACGGCCTCTCGTACCGGCTCGTCGCCGACAACCCGGAGACGTTCCCGACGCTGTCGGCGATCGCGGACGACGGTGAGGGGGGACAGATCGACAGCATCGTCCCGGCGGAGTCGAGCGCCTGCTGGCCGAGCCTCACGACGGGGACGAACCCCGGCGAGACCGGCGTGTACGGCTTTCAAGACCGAGAAGTCGGCTCCTACGACACGTACGTGCCGATGGGACGCGACGTGCAGCGCCCCCGGGTCTGGGACCGCGCGACCGACGCGGGACTCGACGCGACCGTCATGAACGTCCCCGTCACGTTCCCGCCGCAGCGGACCGTCCAGCGGATGGTCTCAGGCTACCTCTCCCCCGACCTCGACGCGGCCGCGCATCCCGACGAGTTCCGCGAGTACCTTGCCGACAGCGACTACCGCCTGTCCGTCAACGCGAAACTCGGACACAAGGCGGACAAGACCGCGTTCCTGGACCACGCCCGCGAGACACTCGACGCCCGCGCCGAGGCCTTCGAGCGGTACGTCGAGCGCGACGACTGGGACCTCTTCGTCGGCGTCTTCACCGCCCCCGACCGGGTCAACCACTTCCTGTGGGGCGACTACGAGGACGGCGGCCAGTACCGCGAGGACCTGCTCTCGTTCCACGCCGCCATGGACGAACACGTCGGCTCGATCCGCGAGGCGCTCCCCAGCGACGTCACGCTCGTTGTCGGCTCGACGCACGGGTTCAGGCGCCTGCGGTACGACGTGTACTGTAACGAGTGGCTCGAACGCGAGGGGTGGATCTCCTACGCGGACGACGACCCCGACTCGCTGGCCGACGTCGACGACGACGCCCGCGCGTACTCGCTCGTCCCCGGCCGCTTCTACCTCAACGTGGAGGGCCGCGAGCCGAACGGCGTCGTCCCCGAAGGCGAGTACGAGGCGACGCGCGCGGAGCTACGCGAGGCGCTGGAGTCGTGGACCGGCCCCGACGGGAATCCCGTCGCAGACCGCGTCGTCGACCGCGAGACGGTGTTCCGCGGCGACCACGCCGCCATCGCTCCCGACCTCGTCGTCCTCCCGAACGACGGGTTCGACCTCAAGTCCGGGTTCCGTCCCCACGACGGCGTCTTCGACCCCGACGGACCGCGGACGGGAATGCACGCCTTCGACGACGCCGCGCTGTTCGTCGACCACCCTGACGCGACGGTCGACGACGCCGACCTCCTCGACGTCGCCCCCACCCTCCTCCGACTGCTCGACATCGACTACGGCCGCACGGACTTCGACGGTGCCAGCCTCGTCTGAACGGCCCCGACGCCTTCCGCAGCCTCGTCTGAACGGCCCCGACGCCTTCCGCAGTCTCGTCTGAACGGCCCCGACGCCTTCCGCGACGGCCGCACGCCGTGGCCGACCGAATTGAAGTGACTCCACCCCCACCGACGGGTATGGAACGCACCCCCGACGGGACGCCCGTCGGCGTCGACGACCCCTACGCGGCCGCCGGCGTCTGCGACCACCTCACCGACGACGGCCGGTGCCGCTTCGCGCTGACCCGGGCGGGCGACGATCCCGAGTTCGCGGCCGCCCGACGCGCCGACAGCTACGACTGCCACGTCGGTGCCGACGGCGAGTGGCGCGCGTGCCCCCACTATCGGTCGACGACCGACGCGAAGACGTGTGTCCGGTGCGGGCTCGAAAACGTGCGCCTGGCTCACGACGACTCCCGCCCGCTCGTCGAGGAACACCACCTCTCGTACGGCGGCGACGACTCCCACGAGATCACGGTCGGCCTGTGCCGCTGGTGTCACGCCAAAGTCCACGAGTCGATCGCCCGCATCGACGACGACGCGAGCCCGGATCCAGAAGCGATCGCCGAACGCGAGCGGCGGCGAGAACGAGAGCGCTCGGCGTCGGCGTTCGAAACGGCCAGCGAGACGTACGATTTCGACGAGTGAGGAAGCCGCACGGCCGTAGAAACGGGGCTCCCACCTCGACCGCCCGTCCGAGACTCCAGTCAGGCGTCTTCGGCCGGTCGGATCAGGTTCGCCAGCGCGACGAGCAGTCCGAGGAACCACCCGAGCGGAACTGAGATGCCGATCCACATCAGGACGTATCCCAGTCCCGGTAGCCCCCACTGCTCGCCGAAGGTCTCCAAGTCGAACGCGCCGCGGAGCGTCTCGTTGATCCCGCCCACCGAGAGGAACGTGTCGAGGATCCACCGCGCGAGCTCGTAGCTCGGCGGGAGGATCAGCTCCTCTAACGTCGGCGTGACGAGCGCCGCGACAACCGGCGGTAAGAACAGCGCCGTCATCGCGAACGGGTACGCGAGCAACACGCTGACGAACCGCCCGCCGAGCTTCGAGAAGCCGGCGGCGAAGGCGGCCGAGACGACGGCGACCGCGCTGGCGGCGCCGACCGCAATCACGGCGTCAAAGGGTAATTGAAGGTGCGTGATTACCGTGAGCGTCCCCCAGACGACGGCGGCGACGACGACCGCGCCGGCGACGCCGATCCGGGTGACCGCCGAGTCGAGCTTCGCCGCGTAGTAGCGCGTGGCGAACCCGACGAGCAGCAGTGGGTACGCGACCGCGACGAGCGGCGCACCTAGCACGGCCCAGAGGTAGTAGCCGACCGACTGCACGGCCGTCTCGGGCTTCCACTTCCCCAGGACCGCGCTCGGGTCGAGCTGTCGCGGGAAGACGACTTCCATCCACGTCTCGTGGAGGCGGACCACGTCCAAGAAGAGCGCTTCCACCAGCCCGGTTTGTCCTCGGCGTTCCATTTGCCTCACGTCGCGCGCGGCCCGACGTGAACTTTGTGCCTTCGGCTGCGGGGTTCTCGCGACCGATACCCGCGCCGATAGGCTTAAAGAACTGCGTAGACCTACCCGAACGCATGAAACGACGTGGGCTGCTCGCGGCGCTCGCAGCGTCGACTTCGGTCGCAATCGCCGGGTGCGCCGGCGAGGACGGGAGCTACGAGTTCGACGCCGAACCGGCGAGCATCCCGGAGAGCGCGTACGCCGAGGGGTTCTCCGGTGAGGATCCGGAGTCGTTCACCATCGATCAGGGGTTCAACGCCGCGGGCGTGAACGCGGACGTGTCCGCGACGACGTGGATCGCCCGCTACACCAACCAGACGGTGGGATCAGCGCTGTTCGTGGCGAGTACCCCCAATGCTTCGATCGGCGGGCAGTCGGTCAATCCGCTCGTCCGGGCCGACGACGCGGAGCTCATCCGGCGGCTCCTCAGTCAGGTCGACCAGCAAGGGATCGGCGGCAACGGCACCGACATCCAAGCCGACGACATCGAGAAGCGCGGTGAGGAGACTCGGACGATCCTCGACGAGGAAACCTCCGTCTCGATCCTCGAAACCACCGTCAGCGCGGAGGTCAGTGGCGACGGCGGTCAGAGCGGCTCTGTCGAAGACATTCCCGTCCTCGTCTACATCGGCACCGTCCAGCACGACGACGACGTGATCGCGCTGGTGGGCGTCCATCCCGTCGAGATCGACCAGTCTGACCAACTCCTCTCGATGATGGAAGCGGTCGAGCACTGACCGCTTCTAACGACCGCTTCGCCTTCCCACCCACGTTCCACCCGTTTTCGAACGCTCTTGTGTAGCACATTGTTGATTTCAGAGAGCGGCTTTGACGGCGTCTTTGAGCGCTTCTCGTCCGGGTTTGCGGTAGAGTTCTCGTCTGAGTTGGAACGCTCGGAGATACTGTGTGAGACGAT
>NZ_NEWJ01000026.1:0-36838 GCF_002135045.1 Halorubrum sp. SD683 | reverse complement strand
GATCTGAACCCCGCACCGGCGTTCGCCCTCGCGGCGGTCGTCTCCGCGGGCGCGCTGGCCGTCGCCGTCGCCGGCGGGCACAGGGGGGAAGTCGTCGAGGCGGGGATCGGGATCGCCGCCGGTGCCGGGGGCGCGGTCGGCTGGCGGTTCGTCGACGGCGAGGAGCCGTCGGTCCCGCCCCGCGTCGCCGTCCCCGCGCTCGCGGTCACCGGCGGCCTCTGGGGCGGCGCGTACGCCCTCGCGGGGACGCTGCCGGTGACGCTGGTCGCGACGACCGCCGCCGTGGTCGCCGTCGTCGCGCTCCCGGCGCTGTCCGGGCGGATCGAGCGGTCGCTCGCCGAGTGACGCGGCGTCGGAAAAAGTCCCGTCGCGGACCGCGGTCAGGGGCTACTCGACTCGGACCGGGCTCAGAACGTCTCCAGGTAGCGGTCCTCCTCCCACTGCGACACCTGGGTGAGGTACTCGCTGAACTCCTGAGACTTCGCCTCGGCGAACTTCTCGGAGGTGTGCGGGCCGAGCGCCTCCTGGAGCACCTCGTCGGTCTCCAGCTCCTCGACCGCGGCGCCGAGGTTCGGGGGCAGCGTCTCGATGCCGTACTCCTCGCGCTTCGCGTCGTCGAACTCGTAGATGTCCTCGCGGACCGGGTCGCCCGGGTCGGCGCCGGTCTTGATCCCGTCGAGGCCGGCGGCGATGAGCGACGCCATGCCGAGGTAGGGGTTACAGGACGGGTCGGGGCTGCGGACCTCGAAGCGCGCGGAGACGCCCGCGGCGTCCGGGACGCGGACGAGCGCCGAGCGGTTCGTGTCGGACCACGCGACGTAGATCGGGGCCTCGTAGCCGGGCACCAGCCGCTTGTAGGAGTTCACGGTCGGGTTCGTGACCGCCGTGAACGCGGGGGCGTGGTTCAGGATGCCGCCCATGAACTGGTAGGCCGTCTCGCTCAGGTTGAACTCGTCGGAGTCGTCGGCGAAGGCGTTGCCGTCCTCGTCGAACAGCGAGATGTGGCTGTGCATGCCCGAGCCGTTGATGTCGGCGATGGGCTTGGGCATGAACGTCGCGTGGAGGTCGTGCTGCTCGGCGACCGCGCGAACGACGGCGCGGAACGTCGCGATGTTGTCCGCGGTCGTGAGCGCGTCGGCGTACTTGAAGTTGATCTCGTGTTGGCCCTCCGCGACCTCGTGGTGGGAGGCCTCGATCTCGAAGCCCATCTCCTCTAAGGTGAAGATGATCTCCTTGCGCACGTCGGACGCGAGGTCCTTCGGGGCGAGATCGAAGTAGCCGCCGTTGTCGTGCGGGATGGTCGTCGCGTTGCCGTCGTCGTCCTTCTCGAACAGGAAGAACTCCGGCTCCGGCCCGATTGAGACGGAGTAGCCCATCTCCTCGGCCTCGGCGAGGACCGACTTCAGGACCTGCCGCGGCCCGCCGACGAACGGCTCGCCGTCGGTGTCGACGATGTCACAGATGAGCCGCGCCGCGCCCGAGTCGCCGTCGTTGCGCCACGGGAGCACCGCGAACGTGTCGGGGTCGGGGACGAGCCGCATGTCCGACTCCTGGATGCGCACGAACCCCTCGATTGAGGAGCCGTCGAAGTAGATGCCTTCGGTGAACGCCTTCTCCGCCTGGTGGGCGGGGACGGAGACGTTCTTCACGACGCCGAGGATGTCAGTGAACTGAAGCCGCAGGAAATCGACGTTCTGCTCCTCGATCTCGTCGAGTACCGCCTGTTCCTCGGCCGTGAGGCCGCCGTCCGGTTTCGCGTGTTCGTCCGTCATGTTCTGGACGTTTGATTTGTTATCTGCCAGTATAAAGGCCTTATCGCTTGGCGCATGAACCGCCGGACAGGCAAAACTGCTGGACGTTCGTAAAATTCTAAACCCCCGAAAGCGTGGTTAGGTGTGATGACGTACGAAAACCTCGACGCGAAGCTCATCAATTCGCTGCTCAGCAACGGCCGCGCGAGTCTCCGGAGCTTGGGCGACGAGCTCGACGTATCGGTGACGACCGTTTCGAACCACCTGCGCGACCTCGAAGAGGAAGGCGTCATTCGGGGGTACACGCCCGTCGTCGACTACGACAAGCTCGGCTACGACGTGACCGCCGTGCTCCAGCTTAAGGTCGAAGGGAGCGCGCTACCGGACGTGACCGAGAAGCTGCGGCAGGAGAAACAGATGGTGAGCGTCTACGAGGTCACCGGGGATTACGACGTGATCGCCATCGGGAAGTTTACCGACACGGACGGGATGAACGACCAGATCAAGTCGATCCTCACGGACGCGGACATCCGGGAGTCGAACACGAGCGTCGTCCTCAACGCGGTCGCGGAGAACGAGCAGTTCGACCTCGACGTCAAGGAGTAGTTCGGCCGCCGCCGGGGCCCTCTCCGCGCCGCCGAGAGCCCTCTTCGTACCGGCGCGAGCCGTCCCCGCGCTGCCCGCTGCCGGCTCAGTCTCTCCGCCGCTCCGCCGCCGCCTCCAGCGTCTCCACCGCCGGGAGCGGCTCGCCCGTCAGCGCGCGGATGTACGCGCCGCCCGCGATGGAGACGTGCGAGAAGTCCGCCTCGCTCAGCCCGTACATCTCGATGGCCCGCGAGGTGTCGCCCCCGCCGACGACCGAGAAGCAGTTCGTCTCCGCGATGGCGTCGAGGATGCCCACGGTGCCGTCGGCGAACCGCTCGTCCTCGAAGACGCCGAGCGCGCCCTTCACGAAGACCGCGTCGGACTCGCGGATCGCCGGCTCGTAGTCGGCGACCGTCGTCGCCCCCACGTCGAGGTACCCCGTCTCCTTCTCGCCGATGTCGTCGACGGGGACCTCAGCGCGCTCGCCGTCGGGACCCTCGTACGCAAGGTCGCTCGCGAGGCGGATCGCGTCGCCGCGCTCGTCGAGGACCGACTCGATCAGCTCGCGGTTCCGCTCCCACTGCTCGTCGAAGAGGTCCATCTCGCCCACGTCGCGGCCGACGGGGTGACCCGCGGCGCGGAGGAACAGCTCGCCGGCGACGCCGCCGAGGAGGAAGCGGTCGACGCGGTCGTCGAGGGCGTCCATTACGCCGATCACGTCGGTCGCCTTCGTCCCCCCGACGACCATCGTGACCGGGCCGTCGAACTCGCGGGTCGCGATCGCGGTGTTCGCCTCGTACTCCGTCTCCATCACGCGGCCCGCGTACGCGGGGAGGACGAGCGGGAAGCCGACGAGCGAGGCGTGCTTCCGGTGGGCCGCCGAGTAGGCGTCGTTGACGTACGCGTCGAACAGCGGCGCGAGCGTCCGGACGAACTCCGTCTCGGCCTTCTCTTCGGGCGACGCCTCCGGAAGCTCGTCGTCGCACATCCGCGTGTTCTCGAGCAGGAGGATCTCTCCCGCGTCGAGCGCGTCGATCGCCTCCAGCGCCTCGTCGCCGTACGTGTCGGCCACGAACCCAACGTCGCGGCCGACGCGGTCGGCGAGGATCTCGGCGTGGCCGCCGAGGGACGTGAAGTCGTCGCGACCGGGTCGGCCCTGATGGGCCAACAGGACGACGCGGTGTCCCGCCTCGGCCAGCTCGCGGACGGTCTCCGCGTGGCGCTCGAAGCGGCGGTTGTCCTGCGGTGTTCCGTCCTCGATGGGCGAGTTGAGGTCCAGTCGGGCGAGGACGCGCGAGTCTGCCGAGAGGTCGTCGAGGGTGTTGAACGCGGGCATGGGTGAGGAGTCGTCGATGAGCTCGTTAAGCGGTTGCGCTCCGGGGGAACGTTGCCGTCCGAAGGTCCGTCCCGTCGAACGGGCGGTGCGTGTCGAGCGCGTCGGTCGCGACGCGCCAGACGAACCAGCCGTCTACGCCTCGTCGTGGACGTACGCGGCCATGTCGAGCAGCCGGTTCGAGAAGCCGTACTCGTTGTCGTACCAGGTGAGGATCTTCAGCAGCTTCCCGCCGGCGATGACGTTCGTCGACTGGAGGTCGACGTAGCTGGAGAACGGGAGGCCGACGATGTCGGAGGAGACGACCTCGTCGTCGGTGTAGCCGAGAACGCCCGCGAGCGGACCGGAGTCGGCGGCTTCGCGGAAGGCGGCGTTGACCTCCTCCTCGGTGACGGTCTCGTCGAGGCTGACGACGAACTCGGTGAGGGAGCCGGTCGGGACCGGGACGCGCATCGCCATGCCGTCGATCTTCCCCTCCAGCTGCGGGAGGACCTTCTGCGCCGCGCCCGCGGCGCCCGTCGAGGTGGGAACGATGTTCTCGGCAGCCGCACGGCCGCGGCGACGCTTGCTCATCGGGCCGTCGATGAGGCTCTGCGAGCCCGTGTAGGCGTGGACGGTGGTGAGGGTACCGGCGTCGATGCCGAACTCCGCGTCGAGCACCTTCGCGACCGGCGTGATGGAGTTCGTCGTACAGGAGGCGTTCGAGATCACGTCGTCGCCCTCGTACTCGTCGTGGTTGACGCCGTAGACGAGCTGTTTGACCGGCTTGTCGCCCTTCGGGGGCGCCGAGATGATCACGGTGTCGGCGCCGCCGTCGAGGTGCGCGCTCGCGTCGTCGCGGGTGCGGAAGACGCCCGTACACTCTAGGGCGACGTCGACGTCGAGCTCGTCCCACGGGAGGTCGGCGGGGTCCTGAACGTTGAACAGCGGGACGGCCGTGTCGCCGACCGTCAGCTCATCGCCGTCGCGCTCGACGCCGTCGAGACGACCCATGACGGTGTCGTACTTCGCGAGATACCCCATGTCGTCGAAGTCCATCACGTCGTTGATCCCGACGAGTTCGATCCGCGGGCTCTCTAACACCGCGCGGAACACGTTGCGCCCGATGCGACCGAAGCCGTTGAGCCCCACCCGCACGACCTCGTCGTCGCTCACGTCGTCACCGGCCGCCAGATTCGATTTACTCATATTCGAAAAAGCCGAGCCGCAACTACTTAAATCCGGCCCAGTCGCGGCGAGACCGTCATAATCGTTGGAATTTGTTACGGCCGGTGTCACGTCTCGCGGCCGAGGGCCCGCGACGGCGGCCGCTCTTCGTCCGCCGGATCGCTGCTTTCCCGCGGCGGATAGCGGCCGATACGGCGACCGACAGAAGGCTTATCGGGGTCACCGACCTCACGGAAGGTATGGACAGAGACGACCGCGACGATCCGTTCGGAGACTTCTTCGAGGAGATCGAGCGGATGATGAACGAGATGGCCACCGGCGACGCTCCGTCGGCCGACGACGCCGGGTTCGGCTCCGACACCCACGTCGACGCGTACACCACCGAGGAGTCGGTGCGTCTCGTCGCCGACCTCCCCGCCGTCTCGAAGGAGGACCTCTCGCTCCGCTGTGACGGCGACGCGCTCACCATCTCCGCGGTCTCCGACCGGCGCGAGTACGACGAGACGGTCGACCTCCCCGCGCCCGTCGACGAGCACTCCGCCGACGCGACGTTCAACAACGGCGTCCTCGAGGTCTCGTTCGACCGCGACGAGGACAGCGCGTCGATCGACCTCGTCTGAGCCGGCCCGCCTCCCGGGGCTCGCTCGCTCTCCTCACTCCTCCTCGGCGGTCCGCCGGACGAGCGCCGCGAACCGGTCGTAGAAGCCGTCCTCGTACTTCGTCGCGGCGTCGACCGTCGGCCGCGCGTTCGTCTCGTTGACGACGAGCCGGTCGTCGGTCGCGAGCAGGTCGACGCCGAGGTAGTCGATCCCCAGCGCCGCGGCCGCGCGCTCCGCGAGGTCGCGCGCTCGCGGATCGAGGTCGACGCCGCGAGCGGTCGCACCGCGGTGGACGTTGTGTTTCCACCGGCCGGCCGCGAGCGCGTCGGCGTCGAGTTCGCGTTCCACCGCCCCGGCGTACGCGCCGTCGACGACCATCGCGCGGTAGTCGCGCGCGTCGGGAAGGTACTCCTGAAGCAGGAACGACTTGTCGCCGGTCGCGCGGTAGTCGTGGATCAGGTTCAGGTAGTCGACGACGCCCAGCAGCGAGTCGAGGTCGGTCGCGGTCGCGACGCCCACCCCGCGGGTCGCGGAGTTCGGCTTCACGACGACCGGGTAGGAGAACTCGCTCGCGGCGTCGACGACGACCGACTCGTCGACGGGGTTCGACACGAGCGTCGTCTTCGGCGTCGGGAGGCCGGCGGCGGAGAGCGTCGCCAGCACGCCGGCCTTGTTGCGCGAGGTCACGACCGCGTCGCGGCCGTTCACCCACGGCACGCCCAGCCGCTCGTCGACGACCGCGCCCTCCATGAGCCGGGTGGGGTAGACGAGGCCGACGTCGAAGTCGGCGAACTCGTCGGGGTCGCCCGCGCCGTCTCGCGCCGCCGCGCCGCCCGAGACGCGCAGCGCTCGCTCTTTCGCTCGGACGTGACCGACGTCGATGCCGCGGTCCGCGAGGGGCCCGCGCACGCGCTCGAACGTCTCCGCGTCGGTGGTCATCGCGAGCCGGAGCATAACCGTGTTGGGGGCCGTTCGGACTTAAAAACGGCGCGAGCGGAACGACGGCAGCGACGCGTTCCGACGGCCGGTGACGCGTGCCTCGCGGCCGGGGACTCGGAGGCGTTCACCGTCGATTCGCAGTCTGATACGTACGAATAAGCGGTCGAGGTGTCGGCGAGGTCTCCCGTCGATACGCGCGAAGCGACCTATTGGAGGTGGCCTTCCTCGCGGAGCTGTTCGGCCTCGCTCTTCTCGTAGCGCCACGAGATGTCGGCCTTCTCGTCCTGCCAGTCCCACGGCTCGACGAGGACGATGTCGTCTTCGCGGATCCACACGCGCTTTTGCATCCGGCCGGGGATGCGCGCGGTCCGCTGTTTCCCGTCCGCGCAGCGCACCTTGACGCGGTTCGCGCCGAGCATCTCGACGACCTCCGCGAACACCTCGTCGTCGTCGGGCATCCGGAGGTCGTTCCGACCGCCGCCGTCTCCGTTGCTCATGCGTACGCGGTGATACGCGCTCGCAGAAATAAAAGGGCCGCTCTCCGCCGGGACCGAAACGGCCCTTTTACCTCCGGGGACCGCCGAGGCGACGACATGCGTGACACGCTCGGACTCGAAGGCATCGCCGGCGTCCTCGTCGTCCTCGTCGGTATCGGTATCCTGACCCTCCGCGATCCGGTCGTCGCCGGCGCCCTGATGGTCGTGCTCGCCGGTCTCGCGCTGATCGCGAAGGGGCTCGTCGACACCGCCATGCGATCGTTCGGGCTGAAGTGAACCCTCGGCGGCGGTCCGACCGACTCCGGACGAGCGGCCGTCCGCGCGACGCGGCGTTCACCGTGGTCCCGAAAGAGTCATAATCGCCGACCGTCCCTCACCGGGTATGGTCGAAGTACCTGCCGTCGCGGTCGAACTCGTCGAACTCCTCGCCGCTGCCGTCGGCGCCGGCGCGGCCGCCGCGGTCGGCGTCGTGCTCGAACAGTTCGGGCTCTCCGCCGTCTCCGGCGGCGATCTCGTCCTCGGCGCGTGGGCCGTCGGCATGGGACTGATCGCGCTGTACGTCGGCCTCGTCGGTCTCGGCTACGAGCAGGCGCTCCCGCGGCTGCGCAGCCTCGCGAGCGGCGAGTAACTCACAGGTCCCCGTCCGCGGCGAGTTCGCGCACTCGGTCGGCGCGCTCGCGGATCGCCGCCCACTCCTCGTCGTCCTTCTTGTCGACGTGCGAGTACATCAGCCCCATTCGCCCGGTGCCGCGGAGCGTCTCCTCGTTCTCCTTCAGGAAGTCCCAGTAGAGCGCGTTGAACGGGCAGGCCCCGTCGCCCGTGGTCCGCGAGACGGCGTACGGGCAGTCGGCGCAGTGGTCGCTCATCCGGTTGACGTAGCTTCCCGAGGAGGCGTACGGCTTCGAGGAGAGCACGTCCGTGCCGAACGACCCCATCGCGACGACGTTCGGCGTCGTCACCCAGTGGTAGGCGTCGACGAAGCCGAGGTGGAACCACTCGTTCACGTCGGCGGGGTCGGCGCCGTACACGAGCGCGAAGTTCGACAGCACCATCAGCCGCTCGATGTGGTGGGCGTAGCCGAACTCGCGGACGTGCCCGACCGCCTCCGAGAGACACCGCATGTCCGTCTCGCCGTCCCAGTAGGCGGGGGGAAGCTCCCGGTCCTGTTCCAACTGATTCGCCTCCGCGAGCTCCGGCATCGCCTCGCGGTAGACGTGGCGCATGAACTCCCGCCAGCCGATCACCTGCCTCACGAACCCTTCTACGGCGTTGAGCGGGACGGGGGCGGGCCCGTTGCCCCCGGCCGCTCTGCCCCCGGTCGCTCCGTCCTCGCCGTCCGCCGCGTCCCCGCCGAACTCGTCGAGCGAGGTCGCCGTCCCGCCCGCGTCGCCGTGGTCGTCTGGGTCGTACGCGCCGGGCTCGACCCCCCGCTCCTCGTAGGCGCGCTCGACCGCCCGCACCGGCTCGCGCGGGTCGAGCAGCCCGAGGTTGATCGCCGGCGACAGCAGCGAGTGCGAGAGGAACGGCTCGCCGCCGACCATCGCGTCCTCGTACCGTCCGAACGCGGGCAGCCCGTCGCGGACGAACCGGTCGAGCGCCTCGCGGGCCTCTGCCCGCGTGACCGGCCACGCGAACCCGTCGAGCGCGTCGTTCCCCCACGTGTCGAACCGGTCGCACACCCACGCGTGGGTCTCGCGGGTCAGCTCGTCCGGCTCGAACGTCGGCCGCCCCGGCGGTTCCCAGTCCTCCGGCGGCGTCTCCTGATTCAGGTCGTCGTAGTTCCACTCCCCGCCGACCGGCTCGCCGTCGTCCATCAGCACGCCCGTCTCGCGACGGACGTGCCGGTACCAGTGCTCCTGCCGGTAGGTGCGCTCCGCGGCCCCGTCGGCGCCGATCTCGGTCCCCTCGTCGCCGGCCCACTCGCGCCAGTCCGCCGGCGTCGTCCAGAACAGCTCGTTGTCGACGAGTTCGAGGGTGCCGCCGCGCTCGGCGACCAGCCCGCGGAGCCGCTCGCCGGCGCCGTGGCTCGCGGGGCGCATGAGCCGCAGGCGCGGCCCGTCGTCGTCCTCGCCGTCGTTCGCCTCGGCCGCCCGACCAGCGAAGAACTCGTCGAGCCCCTCGCCGAACGACTCCGCCTGAACGTACGTCACGTCGTGGCCGCGATCGCGGAGGTCGTCGCGGAAGTGCCGCATCGCCGAGAACACGAGCGTCAGCTTGTGGGCGTGGTACGGCTTCCGGTCGGCGAACCCGTGCGCTTCGATCAGGAGGACCTCGTCGGCCGCGTCGAGGGCGTCGAGGTCGGGGTTGAGCTGGTCGCCGAGCAGCCAGCAGGTCGTCCGGTCGCTCACGGGACGAATAACGGTCCCGAGTCTCATAGCTCCGGCGGCGTCGCTCGGCCGCGACCTCCCGGAACGACGCGTCACCCGCGGACTTTTGTCGGCTCCCCGTGTCGGGCGAGCCATGGACGAGATCCTCACGAACTGGCTGCTCGGCCTCATCGCCGCCCTCCTCGCCGTGCTGGTGCTCGACTCGACCGGACAGTCCTTCCTCGCGCCGCTCTCGCCGGTCGCGAACGTGCTCGCGCTCGTGACGTTCCTCGCGTTCGTCATCCTCACCGGGGCGTTCCTCGTGTACACGGCGTCGTTCCGGGACCTCTGATCCCCGCTTCGGGCCGAGCCCGTCGCTGCCGCCGCGCGTAGCTTTTTGTTCCGCCTCGAACTGGTGCGCGTATGGAGTACACCACGCTCGGCTCCACCGGGACCACCGTCTCGAAGATCTGTCTCGGCTGTATGAGCTTCGGCGACCCGGACTGGCGCGAGTGGGTGCTCGACGAGGAGGCGGGCCGCGAGCTCGTCGACCGCGCCGTCGAACTCGGCGTGAACTTCTTCGACACCGCCAACATGTACTCGAACGGCGCGAGCGAGCGCGTCCTCGGTGACGCCCTCGGCGAATACGACCGCGAGGAGTTCGTCGTGGCCACGAAGGGGTACTTCCAGATGGACGAGTCGAACCCGAACTCGGGCGGCCTCTCCCGGAAGGCCATCGAGCAGGAGCTGTCGAACTCCCTCGACCGGCTCGGCATGGAGACGGTCGACCTCTATCAGATCCACCGCTGGGACGACGACACGCCGATCGAGGAGACGCTCGCCGCGCTCGACGACGCGGTGCGACGGGGCGACGTGCGACACGTCGGCGCCTCCTCGATGTGGGCCCATCAGTTCGCCGAGGCGCTCCACGCGAGCGACCGCGAGGGGTACGAGCGGTTCGCCACGATGCAGAACCACTACAACCTCGCCTACCGCGAGGAGGAGCGCGAGATGCTCCCGCTGTGCGAGAAGGAGGGAATCGGCGTGATGCCGTGGAGCCCCCTCGCGCGCGGCTACCTGACGCGCCCGCACGAGGAGGTCGACGCCACCCTCCGCGGCGAGACCGAGGAGCACCTCTACGCGCACCCCTACCGCGAGGGCGGCGGGCGGGCGGTCAACGAGCGAGTCGAGGAGCTCGCCGCGGAGGAGGGCGTGAAAATGGCGCAGATCGCGCTCGCGTGGCTGTTCCACAAGGAGTGGGTCGACACGCCCCTCGTCGGCACGACGAGCGTCGAACACCTCGAAGACGCGGTCGAGGCGCTCGACGTCAACCTCTCCGATTCCGACGTGGAGTGGCTCGAAGAGCCGTACGAGCCGGTCCGCGTCTCCGGTCACGAGTGACGGCGGAGCGCGACTCCGGCTGCGCGCTCGGCGACCTAAATCGTGTTTTAGGAATATGTCGATAAGTCATTTGTATGCTAGTGAATGCCACACTCATATGGTCGACGACACCGACCGAACCCCGACCCGGTCGAGGACGGAGTACGCTCGCACCCGGATCCGGTGTCCGAACTGCGGCGACCGCGTGCCTGCGGCCGGCCGGGACACGGACTCGGCGGAGTGCCCGAACTGCCACCGGCTGATTCGGACCTGACGCCGGCTCGGGGCCGCCGGCGGAGCGCCGGTCCGACACCGTCGCCCGCCGGCTATTTATAAACACACCGTCGCGGGCGCCACGACAACCCTTTTCGGCGGCGCCGCCGAACCGTGGCGCATGGCAGACGACGACGCCACCGACCCCGAGAACGGCGAGGGCGGCGAACAGAGCGACGGTGACGACGGCGAGGAGAAGTCGTTCCGCGAGCGCGTCGAGGAGATCCGGGAGCGACGCGAGCAGGAGCGCGAGGAGGGCGACCGGCCCGACCCGGAGGAGATGATGGGCGGCGGCGGGCCGCCGGGGATGGGCGGTGGCGGCGGCGGCAACCCCTTCGCGCAGATGATGTCCGGCATGATGGGCGGCGGCGGCGGCCCCGGCGGCGCGGGCGGCCCGCCCGGCATGGGCGGCGGTCCCGGCGCGGGCGCAGAGCAGGGCGCCCGCGGCGACGACGGCGGCAACGAGGAGCTCGTCCGCGAGGTGCGCCAGCTCCGCGACGAGGTCCGCGACGCCACCCGCCAGCTCCAGCGCATCGCGCAGGCGCTCGAAGACGACTGAGCCGACGGTATAATCTCTTTTCGGTCCCGACCGCTCCACCTGACCCGAACAGCGTCACGCTCGTCTATCGACCGGTAGTGAACGCGCGCGGAAGCGTCAACGACCCGCAGAAAACCGCGCCGTCGACCGCGCGCTACCGACGTTCGCGCCGCCCGGCTAACACTCCGACCAGCCGCACGACTCGCACGTCTTACAGCCCTCGGAGTAGTAGAGGTTCATCCCGCCGCACTCGGGACACTCGGGCGACTCGCCCGCCGCGATGAGCTGCTGGGTCGAGTCGTCGGCGCCGGCCGCGTCGTCCTCTCCCGTCGGAGCGGTCCCGCTCGGGGCGCCGGTCGCCGCGCCGGCGTCGACCGCGCCGCCGTCGGTCTGGCTCGGCGGACTCGCGCTCGACGCGGCCTCCCCGACGTCGTCGAGGCTCTGCTGTTGAGGGATCCCCTTGTCGACGTCGTCGTCGAGGTAGCGCCGCAGCGCGGTGCCGATGGCGTCCGGGATCGACTGGATCTGCTCGCCCTTGTCCCAGGCGACCTTCGGGCTCCGGGTGCCCTGGAGCTCGTCGACGATCTCCTCGGGGTCGACGCCGGAGCGCAGCGCCGTCGAGATGACCTTCGCGAGCGCCTCGGTGAAGGAGTTGGTGTAGCCGCCGGAGTGGCCGATGTTCGCGAACAGCTCGAACGGTCGACCGTTCTCGTCCTCGTTGATGGTGACGTACAGCTTGCCGTAGCCCGTCTCGACCCGCTGGGTGACGCCCGACAGCGAGTCGGGGCGCGGGCTGCGCTCGCTGTAGTCGATCCGGGGCTGCTCGGTCGCTTCGAGCAGGTCTGCGACCTCCGCGTCGATCGCCGCGCGGACGTCCTCGTTGTCGAGGAACGCCTCGACGCCGCCGAAGACCTTGTTGATCTGCTCGACGATGGTCTCCGCGGCCTCGCTCTCGTCGGCGAACTCCGTGTTCTGCGCCCGCGTCGTGAGCACCTGCTTCGAGCGGGTGCCGTCGCGGTAGTAGGTGACGCCCTTCCCGCCGTTCTCGTAGATGTACTCGAAGACCTCCTTGGCGTCGCCCAGCGTCGAGTCGTTGGGCGCGTTCACGGTCTTCGAGATGGCGGAGTCGACGCCCTTCTGACAGGCGACCTGGACGCCGGCGTGGTCCTTCGCCGAGAGGTCGCCGGTGACGACAAACAGCTCGCCGATGGCGTCCGGGACGGTGTCGAGCCCCTCGACGCCGTCGAACGCGTTTTCGGCCATCTGCGCCTGCGCCTCGCGCTTGACGGCCTCGACGTCGACGTCGTTGGCCTCCAGCGTGCGCAGGAAGTAGTCGTCGAACTCGACGAGCATCTCGTCGCCCTGGACGTCGTCGGAGACGTTCTTGTAGTAGGCGACGTTGTAGATCGGCTCGCAGCCGCCGGTCGTGTTGCCGATCATCGACGTCGTGCCCGTGGGGGCGATCGTCGTCGTGTTGTGGTTCCGGATCGGGAAGCCGTCCGCCCACTCGTCGGCGTCGAGCCCGGTGAAGTGCTCGAACCAGTCGCGGTGCTCGGTCGGGTTCGCGTACTTCGAGTCCGCCCAGTCGTTGAACGTCCCGCGCTCCTCGGCGAGATCGTGGGAGGCAAGCTTCGACTCGTGGTTGATGTGGGTCATCAGCTGCCGGGCGATCTCGTTGCCCGACTCGGAGCCGTAGCGGACGCCGAGCTGGACGTACAGCTGCGCGAGCCCCATGATTCCGAGCCCGATCTTCCGCATGTCGCGGACCTTCTCCTCGATCTCGTCGACCGGGAAGTCGGACATCGTGACGACGTTCTCGAGGAAGCGGGTGCCGTACGCGATCCGCTCTTCGAACTCCTCGAAGTCGATCGCCTCTTCGAGGAACGCCTCGACTGCGGCCGCCTCGGAGTCGTACTCGTCGGCGTGCTCGTCCGACCAGACGCGCCAGTCGGGCGCGTCGAGGTCCGCGAGCGTCGAGAGGTTGATGTGGCCGAGGTTACAGGCCTCGTACTCCTCTAACGGCTGCTCGCCGCAGGGGTTCGTCGCGAGGATCTGGTGCTCCGGGTGCTCCTCCACGTCGAAGGAGTGCTCCTTGTTGATCCGTTCGAGGTAGACGACGCCCGGCTCCCCGTTCTCGTGGGCGCCCTGGATCATGTGATCCCAGATCTCCGCCGCCGGGACGGAGAGCTCCTCGCCGACCTCGACGTGCTCGCCGAGCCCGAACATGTCGTAGAGCTCCTTCGTCTCCGGGGTGGCGACGTGGGGCTCCTCGGTGCGGGGGTTGGTGAAGGTGAACTCCTCGTCGTTCGCCAGCGCCTCCATGAAGTCGTCGGTGACGCCGACGCTGATGTTGAAGTTCGAGAGGTGTCCCTCGACCGCGTTCCGGAGGTGCTCGGGCACCTTGCCGTCCTCGTCGATGAGCTCGCGGGCCTCCTCCAGCGCGTCCGCGAAGGAGTTGTGCGTGAAGTCGTCGGGGTCGTTGAGCCGCAGCGAGTGGGCCAGCGAGACATCCTTGTTCTTCGCGTGGATGAACTGGATCACGTCCGGGTGCGAGATGCGCATGACGCCCATCTGGGCGCCGCGGCGCGCGCCGCCCTGCGCGATCGTCTCGCACATCTGGTCGAACGTCCGCATGAACGTGATCGGCCCGGAGGCGATGCCGCCGGTGGAGCCGACGGAGTCGCCGTACGGCCGGAGCTTCCAGAACGCGTACCCCATGCCGCCGCCGGACTGGAACACCTCGGCCGCCTCCTTGGCGGTCTGGTGGATGTCGGTGATGTCGTCGCCCGGCGAGTCGACGAAGCAGGCGGAGAGCTGCTGGAGCTCGTCGCCGGCGTTCATCAGCGTCGGGGAGTTCGGCATGAAGGAAAGCGACTCCATCCCCTGTCGGAACGTCTCGGCGGTCGCCTCGACGTGGTCGCGAACCCCGTCGGGGAGCTCGGGAACGACCGTCTCGTACGCGAACTTGTTGACGTTGTGGGCCGTGAGCGTCGCCTCCGCGTCGTCGTCGGCCGTCGTGCCCGCGCCGAACACGTCCTCGGCGAGCTCGTCGCGCCGCGGGTGGTCGGGCTTCAGCTGGTCGGGCGTGACGGTGACCTCGACGCCCTGGTTTTCAGCCTCGAAGACGGCCTCCGCGAGCGCGACGTTTCGCGCGACGCGGTCGAAGAGTTCCTCCTGGTCTTCGATCGGTTCGCCGTCCGCGTTCTTCCGGAGGTAGCGCGCGGGCAGGATGTTCTGGTAGGCGTTGCCCGTGAGGCGCTCCTCCATCGTCTCGCCCGTGGTTCGTTTGATCGGCAGTTCGACTCCGTCGGCGGAGACGCCGTCGCTGCTCATTCGGCGGCCACCCCGCTGGCTTTGCGTGGAATATGGATCATCTGTAGTGTTGGTGTACTGGCGAGGCGGGCCCTTGTACGTTCGGATGTTCGGCCCCGCCCGGCTTCTACATGTCCGATTCGGTATGTAACGTCTCTCCGGTGCGCCTGACGCTTAATCCGGTACGTCGGTAAGGAATGGGCTCTGGACACATAAGCATAGGTAGACCGGAGTGAAACTGGTCGTCGATCGAAAAAACCACACGATGTGAGCGGTCTCCCACGGGAACAGAAGGGGGGTCGATCGAGGCGGCAACCGCCGGCCCAGCCGGCGCCCGATACCGCCGTGTCGGCCGGTGTCGGGCGGATCCACGCTCGGCCCCATCACCGGAATGCCTGAATACCTATCAGAACCAGTAAACGACTTTCGGCTCCTCCCACAAGCTTATGCCCGGCGTCGCCGTGGTCCGGGACATGACCGCAACGTCGCTCGCGCTCGCGGGGCTCGCCGCGCCGGCACAGGCCGCGCTGCTCGGCAGTCAGGTCGGGCAGCTCCTGGTCGCCCTCGTCGCCGTCGCGCTCGTCATCGTCGTCGGCAAGTTCGTGTTGAAGCTCGCGTGGCGGCTCGTCACGATCGGCATCGTCGTCGTCGCGGCGTTCTACCTGCTGTCGACGCTGGGACTTGTCTAAAAACCGCCGCGGGCCGGCCGCCGGTTCGGGTCGAAGCGCCCGGCTTACTGGAACGCCGCGCCCGGTTCGGCCTCGGTGCGGTCGACCTCCGACCGCTTGAACTGCTTTTCTATCTCCTCGTAGCGCTCGCGCGTCTCGGGGGTGACGCTCGGGTTCACCTCGCTCAGCGCGTCCTCGAAGTGCTCCATCGTCACACGGACGTTGCCGACGGACTCACCGACCTCCTCGCGCGTGACGCTGCCGATGAACTCCCGAGAGGCGTTCATCGACGCCTCGCGGGCGACCGCCTCGATGTCGGCCCCCACGTACCCCTCGGTCTTGCGGGCGAGGGCGTCGAGGTCGACGTCGTCCGCCAGCGGCTTATCCCGCGTGTGGACCTCGAAGATCCGGCGGCGCGCCGCCTCGTCGGGGACTGGCACGTGGACGTGCCGGTCTAAGCGACCGGGGCGGAGCAGCGCCGAGTCGATGAGGTCGGGGCGGTTCGTCGTCGCGACGACGACGACGTCCTCCAGCGACTCGAGGCCGTCGAGCTCCGTCAGCAGCTGGGAGACGACGCGCTCGCCCACGCCGGAGTCGCCGGAGTTCTTCCCGCGCTCGGTGGCGATCGAGTCGATCTCGTCGAAAAACACGATCGTCGGCGCGTTCTCGCGGGCCTTGCTGAACACCTCGCGGACGCCCTTCTCGGACTCGCCCACGTACTTGTTCAGCAGCTCGGGCCCCTTGATCGAGATGAAGTTGGACTCGCTCTCGTTGGCGACGGCCTTCGCGAGCAGGGTCTTCCCCGTGCCCGGCGGGCCGTACATCAGGACGCCCTTCGCGGCCTGCATGTCGAGCTCGTCGAACACCTCGGGGTACTCGAGCGGCCACTGGATCGTCTCGCGGAGCCGCTCTTTCGTGTCGCCGAGGCCGCCGACGTCGTCCCAGGTGGTGTCGGGGACCTCCACGAACACCTCCCGCAGCGCGGAGGGTTCGATCCCCTTGATCGCCTCCTTGAAGTCCGACTCGGTCACCTGGATGCTGTTCAGCACGTCGGCGTCGATCTCGTCCGATTCGAGGTCGATCTCCGGGCGGATGCGCCGCAGTGCGTGCATCGCGGACTCCTTCGCCAGCGATTCGAGGTCGGCCCCGACGAAGCCGTGCGTGTTCTCGGCGTACTCGTCGAGGTCGATCCTATCGGTCAGCGGCATGTTCCGCGTGTGGACCTGAAGGATCTCCTTGCGACCGTCCCGGTCGGGGACGCCCACCTCGATCTCGCGGTCGAAGCGGCCGCCCCGTCGGAGCGCCTGATCGATGGCGTCGACGCGGTTCGTCGCCCCGATGACGACGACCTCGCCGCGCTCTTCGAGCCCGTCCATCAGCGAGAGCAGCTGCGCCACGACGCGGCGCTCCACGTCGCCGCCCGCCTCCTCGCGCTTGGGCGCGATGGAGTCGAGCTCGTCCATGAAGATGATCGACGGCGACTCCTCGGACGCCTCCTCGAACACTTCGCGGAGCTGCTCCTCGCTCTCGCCGTAGTACTTCGACATGATCTCCGGGCCGGAGATCGTGTGGAAGTTCGCGTCGATCTCGTTGGCGACCGCCTTCGCGATCAGCGTCTTCCCAGTGCCCGGCGGGCCGTGGAGCAGGACGCCCTTCGGCGGGTCGATGCCGAGGCGCTTGAACAGCTCCGGGTGCCGCATCGGGAGCTCGATCATCTCGCGGACCTGTTCGAGCTCGTCGTCGAGCCCGCCGATGTCCTCGTAGGTCACGTCCGGCCCCTCGCCGGTGCCGCCCGCGGCCTCGCCGCGGTCGGCGATCTCCTCGGCGGAGATCTCGGAGATGCTGATCTCCGTCTCGTCGGTGATGACGACCGTGCCGCCGGGGCTCGTCTCGGCGATCTTCATCGGGACCGCCTGCGACTGGCCGCCCATCAGCCCGAAGCCGAGCGAGGTCCGGATCGTCTGCCCCTCGGTCACCGGCTGACCGGAGAGCTTGTCCCGGATGAACGGGGCGATCTGCCCCCGCACCCGCAGCTGGCTGGGGAAGGCGATCGTCACCGCGTCCGCCCGCGAGACGTCGACGTCCTCGACGGTGACGCGGTCGTCGATCCCCACGTCGGCCTCCTGGCGGAGGCGCCCGTCGATGCGGATCACGTCCGTCCCGTCGTCCTCGGGGTAGCCGGGCCAGACGCGGGCGATCGCCGCCCCGTCGGCGCTCTCGACGCGGACGATGTCCCCGCCGGAGAGCCCGAGCTCGTCGGCCGCGACGCGGTCGATTGCCGCCAGGCGACGGCCGGCGTCCTTCTGTTTCAGCGGCTTGACAGTGAGCTTCATCGGTCGCCCTCCACGGTGAGCACGCCGTTGTTCACCGCCACGTCGGCGGCCGTCCCGGGCAGCTCGAACTCCGATTCGACCGGCCCGTCCGGTCCCTCTACGACGACGATCGCCGTCTCGCCGACGGTGTCGACGGTGACGGCCTCGTCGTCGACGTCGAGGTCGGCGGCGACGGTCCAGCCGTCGTCGTACTCGTACCGGCGCAGCAGCGCGCCGTCGCCGGTCGATCGGGTCTGTATGTGATTCATCCTAACTACGAGTTAGTCGCGTAAGTATTTAAACTTGACGCTCAAAATCGCATGACGTGAGTGCCTCTTTGTACTAACGGTAGTGTAGCGGTTCGAGCGATTCCACCGCCGACCGTCCGCGGTCGTGCGGTCAGACCCGCGGCGCCGATCGAGTCGCCGAGCGCGCGTCGGCTCCCTCGGGCGCTTATACCGCTCGGCGCCGAACCGCCCGGACATGGAACGGGTCACCCACGACGGTCGCGCGACGGCGTACCGCCGCTTCGACCGCGGCGGCGACGGGCCGACGGTCTGCTTCGTTCACGGCAGCGGCGGCACGAAAGACATCTGGAAGTCGCAGGCCAGGCTGGCCGACCGGGTTCCGAGCGTCGCCGTCGACCTCTCCGGGCACGGCGACAGCGACGACGTCGCGACGCCCGCCGGCCCCGAGACGCTCAACGCGTACGCGGACGACGTGATCGCCGTCGCGGAGGAGACGGGGGCGACAGTCCTCTGCGGCAACTCCCTCGGCGGCGCGGTCGCGCTGCGGGTCGCCTTAGAGCGCGACCTCGCGCTCGACGGCCTCGTCCTCGCGGGCACGGGCGCGAAGCTCGCGGTGGCCGAGCCCCTCCGCGGCGCGCTCGCCGACGATTTCGAGCGGGCCGTCTCGCTGCTCCACGAGCCGGACCGCCTCTTCCACGACGCGCCGCCCGAGTACGTCGAGCTCTCCGAGGCGGCCATGCGCGAGTGCGGGCGAGCGGTCACCGAACGCGACTTCCTCACCTGCCACCGGTTCGACGTCCGGGAGCGACTCGACGAGATCGGCGTCCCGGCGCTCGCGCTCGTCGGCGCGCACGACGAGCTCACGCCGCCCGCGTACCATGAGTACCTCGCGGACGGGATCCCGGCCGGAGAGCTCGCGGAGGTCCCCGACGCCGCGCACCTCGCGATGCTCGAAGCGCCGACCGTCTTCAACGACGCGCTCTCCGCGTTCCTCGGTCGGCTGTAGGCCGCCCGTCCCGCCGGTCGTCGGCTCGCGACCGCGTGGACCAGCCGACCGCCGCGAGATTTAGGTCGGTCGCGCGTCCCGTGGGCACATGGTCGACAGCGACGACGGCGATACCGGCCGTGCCGACGGGTCCGGAGCGCCGGCGGGCGCCGAACAGCCTCCGGCCGAACCGCCCCCGGGCGACCCCGACATCGACGACCTGCTCGCGAAGCTCGACGCCCTGCGCGACACGGTCGACGAGGGCCACGAGCGCGAGGAGGTTCGACAGACGATCTCGCTCGTCGAGCGGATGCCCGGGAGCGGCGCGCTCGCGGAGCGGATCACGAAGTACACCTCCAGAGACCTCGCCGAGTCGTTCGTCGGGGCGGTGCTGTTCGCGCTCCCGCTGCTCGTCGAGGGCGGCGTCTTCGAGATCGCGGCCTGGTTCGCGGCGACGACCGTCGCGGGCGTCCCGGTCCTCCTGATCGGCCACGTCGGCTTCGTCTTCGTCGCGACCGCCGGGCTCCTCTACTACGCCGACTTCCGGCAGATCGCGATCCACCACCCGATCCTCGGCGTCATCCCGCGCCGCTACGCCGGGGTCCTCCTCGTCTCGCTCGCCACGTCGGCGGCCATGCTGCTGTTCTGGGGGCGCCTCCACGAGGGCGACCCCACCGCGCTCGAACGGGTCAGCCGGGTCGCGGTCGTCTGGGCCGCGGCGGCGTTCGGCGCGGGCCTCGGCGACATCCTCCCCGGCGAGTCGCAGGGGGACGACCTCGGGAAGTTCGACCTCGACATGGGCGACCGCGACTGAGCCGCCTCCCCCGGGAGCCCCACTCGCTCCGCGCTACCCGCGGCACTCGCTCCGCGTCACCCGCGGTGGATCTCCCGCCCCGATCCGCCTTTTCCACAGGTTTTTCGCCGCGGCGATCCTACCGACCCCTATGTCAGCGCTACGCGACGCGCTCCGGGACCTCCCGGACGCGGTGTTTGCGGACCTCCTCGAGTCCGACGACGGGTACGTCCTCGTCGTCGACCTCCCGGGCGCGACCGCAGCGACGACCGAGGTGCTCGTCGAGGACGGTCGTATCGACATCGAGGGTCGCCGCGAGAAGGCCGTCCCCGACGGGTTCGAGTACGTCCGGGAGGACCGCCCGCTGTTCCTCGACGCGGAACTCCCCCTCCCGAACGACGCCGACGGCGCGGGCGCCGACGCCGAGATCGACCGCGGCGTCCTCGAAATCTCCCTCCCCAAGCGAGAGCGCGACGTCTCCCGGACCATCCCCGTCGACGACGCGGACGACGAGGGCGACGCCTGACGGGTGGTCACGCTGGTCAACCTTCGCGCCTACTGGCGGTTCGTCGTCGTCCTGCGGCAGTTCTCGCCGCTTATCGTCGCCTACTGGCGTGACCGCCGCCGGTACTTCCTGTTCGGCGGGAGCCGAGAGGTCGACGCCGAGACCCAGCGCGAGCGCGCCGCGGTGCTGCTCGACATCCTGCTCACGCTCGGGCCGACGTTCATCAAACTCGGACAGATCCTCTCGACGCGTCCCGACATCCTTCCCCCGGCGTACATCGAGGTCTTGGAGGGACTCCAAGACGACGTTCCCCCCGCGCCGTGGGAGGAGTCGCGAGTCGTCCTCGAAGACGAGTTCGGGCCGGTCGACGAGACGTTCGACGACTTCGACCGCGACCCGATAAGCGGCGCGAGCCTCGGGCAGGTGTACACCGCCACCTACGAGGGCGACGAGGTCGCGGTGAAGGTGCGTCGCCCCGGCATCGAGTCGCTCGTCGAGGCCGACCTCCGCACGATCCGCTGGTCGATCCCGCTGGTCAAGCGGTTCACCGGCGCCGGCCGGTCGTTCTCCCTGGAGAACCTCGCCGACGAGTTCGCCAAGACGATCCGCGAGGAGATGGACTACGCCCGCGAGCGGACGATGCTCGAGGAGATCCGCGGCAACTTCGCGGACAACGATCGGATCCGGATCCCGGAGACGTACGAGTCGGTGTCGGGGCCGCGGGTGCTCACCATGGAGTACGTCCCGGGCACGAAGATCAGCGACATCGACGCGCTCGACGAGGCTGGTCACGACCGGACGGCGATCGCGGAGATCCTCCAGGAAGTGTACCTCCAGATGATCATCGACGACGGCGTGTTCCACGCCGACCCCCACCCGGGGAACCTCGCGGTCGCGGACGACGGGTCCGTGATCTTCTACGACTTCGGCATGGCGGGGCGGGTGGACCCGTTCGTCCAGGAGAAGATCGTCGAGTTCTACGTCGCGGTCGCGCGGCAGGACATCGACGCCATCCTGGACACGCTCATCTCGATGGGGACCCTCTCGCCGGAGGCCGACCGCGAGGTGATGGGGAACGTGATGGAGCTCGCCATCGCCGACGTCCGGGGCGAGGACGTCGAGCAGTACCAGGTGAACCAGATCATCGAGCAGGTGGAGTCGTCCATCTACGAGTTCCCGCTCCGGCTCCCGCCGAACCTCGCCTTGGTCCTCCGGGTCGCCACCGTCGTCGAGGGGGTCTGTGTCACCTTAGACCCCGAGTTCGACTTCATCTCGACGGCGACCGACTACCTCCGCGAGGAGGGGTACTACGAGCAGACCGCCCGCGACCTCGCCGAAGACGCCGGCCGACAGGTACAACAGACCACCGAGGCGCTGTTCACGGTCCCGCCGAAGGCCGACGAGTTCCTCGACCGCGCCAACCGCGACGACCTGACGGTCAACGTCGTCTTAGAGGACGACACGAAGGTCTTAGAGAAGCTGGCGATGCGGATCGCCTACTCGGTGCTACTCGCCGTCGGCGTCCTCTCGGCGACGATCCTCTACTCGTTCGCGAACAACTGGCGGCTCGCGCTCGTCGTCCTCGCGCTGGCCTCGCCGCTCGCGATCGCCTTGTACCGGTCGTTCCGGAAGAAGCGGGGACTCCGCACCACGCCGCAGTTCACCCGCCAGGGGATGAAACAGCGGCGCGACGACTGACTCGGCGACGGGGCGCCACTCAACGGCACAGCGACCGGACCGGCGGCGCGGCGACCGACTCAGCGGCCTTTTGCCGACTCTCCTGTCGCCCGACAGATCCACACGTCTTCCGCTTCCTCGACCGCGTACTCCCGCGCCGTTAGCCACTCGCGGAGGGCGGCGGGGTCCGGGCTCATCGTCCCCTCGTCCGCCGCGCCTCCCTCCGCTGACCCCGACTCGTGGACCTCCACGACGAGCAGCGGACGGTACGTCGCGAGCGTCTCCGCCGCGCCCCGGAGGACCGCCCCCTCGCGCCCCTCGACGTCGACCTTCACGGCATCCGGCGGCGGGACTGTCCCGCCCCCGTCGGCTCTCTCGTCGACGACGCCCTCGACGAGTTCGTCGAGCCGTCGGACCGGGACCGACTCCGTCCCGGCGACGCTCGCGCCCCACCTCGTCGCCAGATCGCGGTCGAACGCCGAGCACTTCGAGAACGTCGACCGATAGAAGGTAAGCGTCGCGTTCGCGTCGCCCGCGCCCGCCCGCCTGAGGTCGAGCCGATCGCCGAGCCCGTTCCGCTCGGCGTTCCGCGCCAGCCGGTCCGCGCTCTCGCCGTTCGGCTCGAACGCCACTACGCGACGGTCGGTCCCGCGGGTCAGCGGGATCGCGTGTTCGCCGACGTGCGCGCCCACGTCGAGGATCACCGCGTCCTCCGGGAGACGGTCGAGCGCGGCCAGTCCGGGGTCGTCGCCGTGGGGGTTCGTCGGCTCGTAGCTCCAGTACGTGCCGGCGACGGTCCGCTTCGGCGTCGCGACGCCGAGCGCGTACGTCAGGTCGGCGAGCCGGTACAGGGTTCGAAAGCCGAGCCGCTCGACGCGCGACCGAACCAGCGACGGCAGCCGTGCTATCGAGGGCATCGCGGTGTCACGCGCCGATGACTTGAATCGGGACGAGGAGGAAACAGAGCGCGCCGACGGCGAACGTGACGGCCCCGACCGCGATCCGCGGCAGCCCCAGTCCGTCCTCGTCGGCCGGATTCGCGGGTCCGTTGAACGCGATGACCGTCGCGAACACGCCCCAGAACGCCCACAGACCCACCGACTCGTTCAGGCCGAGCCCCCGCCAGAAGTAGAGGTAGGCGGCGATGGCGAACAGCGCGCCGGGGACGAGCGCCGCCACCGTCTCCTGTCGCGGCCCGAGCATCGCCCGGACCATGTGGCCGCCGTCGAGTTGGCCGACCGGGAGGAGGTTCAGGACGGTGAAGAACATCCCGACCCACCCGCCGATCACCACGGGGTGGGCGGTGAGCCGCGGGTCGCCGTAGCTCGTCGGCTGGCCGAGGGCGCCGGCGATGAAGTCCAAGAGTGGCGGGTTGTTGAACCGGATCACCGCGCCCGACGAGTTCGCGAGCTCCGCCGGCACCTGGATCGGGTCGAGCGAGAGGCCGATCGCGGTCACGACGACGGTCGCGAACAGCCCCGCGATCGGTCCCGCCGCGCCGATATCGAAGAGGACCTTCCGCGACGGCATCCGGCCGCGGATGCGGATCACCGCGCCGAGCGTGCCGAACGGGAAGATGAAGGGGATAACGTACGGCAACGAGACGGGGACGCCGTGGTAGCGACCGGCGGCGTAGTGGCCGAGTTCGTGGGTCATCAACACCCCGAGAACGGCGGCCGTGAACGGCCACGCCCGGAGCAGCGTCAGGGGGTTCGACTGGATCTCCGCGAGCGGCACGTAGTACCAGCCGTACGCGCCGACGAACAGCGTCGACAGCAGCGTGGCCGCGAACATGGCGACGTTCACCCACGGGATCCCGTCCCGGCCGCGGTCGAACGGCGTCGCGACGACGACGTGGCCGCCGTCGACGACCTCCACGTCGACCTCGTACCCCGCCTCTCGAAAGTGGGGGGTCAGCTTGCGCAACAGCGTCCGCTCCGGGACGTACGACTCGCCGCGGTATCGCACGCGACCGTCCTCGCGGCGGACCTCGTCGATCCGAAAGAACGTCCGGAGCGGCTCCGGACGCGGCGCGCCGTCGCCGGCCGTCGCCGCGTCCTCGTGTTCTGGCATCGTGGGGTCGTAGCTGGTCGGCGAGTATAAACCCCGCGTCGGCGGGCACGGGTACCGCAAACACGGCGCGGCGCGTGGGCCGGCGGAACTCGACGCGGACGCGCTCGCGGTCAGAAAAGCGCGGGACGGGGACCGGTTCGTGAACCGAGTGCGCCTCGGAGCGGTACTGCGTTCGTCGGTCGGCGGAGCGCGTCCCTCAGGCGGGTTCGACGCGCCAGGTCGTCGCGCCCGTGTACGACCACTTCTCGACGGTGAGCTCCGTCGCCGAGTCGCGGAGCTTCACCATCAGGGCGCCGATCTCCTTCGGCGAGAGGTCGACGTCGTCGGAGATGAACTTCCCCTTGAAGTACATCTCGCCGTCTTGGGCGCGGTCGAGCAGGTACTGCTTCAGCCGCTCTTCCTTGCTGCGGTCGTCGTTCGCGCTCGCGTTCGTGGAGGGGTTCGCAGTCGCGCTCATAGTACACCTCACCCTTGCTCCCGGAGGGTGTTATAAAGGCGTCACCGTTGGGCGACGTTCAGGGGGTTTCAGGGCGTTTCACCGAACTCGCCGGGGTAAAACGTGTCTGACGGACTCTTTACAACGCTTCTAGAACGCGCTAGAAATTTTATAACCCGTTTTGAACACGTTTTCTCCGTCGCTGACTCGGTACGCGAGTAACTCGCCGCCGTCCGGTCCGACGGCCGGAAAGAAACAAAAAGCGCCGCGTATTCTCGGTCTCGGCGCGCTCGCGCGTCCTCCCCGCGACCGCCGAGACGACCTCTTGGGACCGATCGCGGCCGCGACGAAACCGGAAGCGGCGACGCCGCGCGCCGGTCAGTCCCGGCTGTGGACCCAGAACGTCTCCGACTCCGTCGCCTCTTTCTTGAAGATCGGCACCTCGTCTTTCAGCCGGTCGATCCCGTCTTCGACCGTCCGGAACGCCTCCCCGCGGTGCCCGGCCAGCACGACCACGAAGACGATGTCCTCACCCGCCTCGATCACGCCGGTGCGGTGGTGCATCCGCACGTCGAAGACCCCATCGCGGGCCGCTAGCTCCTCCGCGATGGCGGCCATCCGATCCTCGGCGACCCCGTCGTACTTCTCGAACGCGAGGTGCGTCGTCCGGTCGTCGTCCGGGCTGTCGCGGGCGCGCACGCGGCCGGTGAACGTCGCTATCGCCCCCGCCCGGTCCGCGTCCGGCGACGCCTCGGCGCGGCGCACCAGCGTCTCACGGGTGATCCACGGCTCCGCGCTGTCGAGGTCGGCGACGACGTCGCCGAGGTCGACCCCGTCGGGGGCGGTCGCGCTCGCGACGACCGTCCCCGGCACGCGCTCCGGGTCCGGGTCGGACCCGAGGAGGACCGCGGGCACGCGCAACCGCGGCTCGCCGACCGCCAGCAGGTAGTCGTGGTCGGGGGCGAGCCCGTCGAGCAGGTCGTCGAACCCCTCGACGCTCCCCCGACCGCGCCAGTTCCCGTCTGCGTCGAATGCGACGGCGGTGTCCGCGCCCGAGCGCTGCGCCGGACCGACGACCTCCCCGTCCGCGGCCGGGTCGCTCCGTGTCGAGTCGCTCTCGGGGGCGCCGTTCGGGTCGTCGTCGCGCTTCACGACGGCGACTCGCCCGTCGAGTCGGTCCGCGAGCCGCCGGGCCAGCGTCGCCGCCCCGTCGCCGACGATCGATATCGGTCGCATACCCGAGAGCGGGCCGCGACCGATTTAGGCGTTTCCCGCCCGACGCGTCGGGCCGGATCGGGCTCGGGGCCGCTTCCACCGCGTCCGGGCTTGACAATCCTTAAGACTGCGACAGGGGTACTCCTCGGCAATGAGAATCGTCGTTTCTGTCGGCGGGAGCGTGCTCGCGCCCGACCTCGACCCCGAGCGCGTGGCCGCGTACGCCGAGGCGATCGAACGGCTGGTCACCGACGGCTGCGAGGTCGGGGTCGTCGTCGGCGGCGGCGGCGTCGCCCGCGAGTACATCGAGACGGCCCGCGAGATCGGGGCCAACGAGGTCGAGCTCGACCGGCTTGGGATCGGGACGACCCGGCTCAACGCCCGGCTGCTGATCGCCGCCCTCGGCGAGCGCGCGAGCCTCGCGCCCGCGGTCGACACCGAGGAGGCGGCGGCGGCCCTCCGCCGCGACGAGGTGTCGGTGATGGGCGGCATCACGCCGGGGCAGACGACCGACGCGGTCGCCGCCGCGTTCGCCGAGTCCGTCGACGCCGACCTGCTCGTGTACGCGACGAGCGCCGACGGGGTGTACGACGCCGACCCCAACGCCGACCCCGACGCGGCGCAGTTCGCGGAGCTGTCGCCGGCCGAGCTCGTCGAGGTCGTCCTCCCGATGAGCCGCGACGCCGGCGCGTCCGCCCCCGTCGACCTCCTCGCGGCGAAGCTGATCGACCGGGCCGAACTCCGGTCGATCGTGCTCGACGGGACCGACCCGAGCGCCGTCGTCGACGCCGTGCTGCGCGGCGATCACACCGGAACGGACGTGGTCCCCCCGGGCGCCGGCGAACCGAGCCGCTGGACGGAGGCACGATGAGCGCGGACGACGCCTCCGACGACGCGTCCGCCGCCCCCGACGACTCCCCGCACATCCTCTCCGGGGGGTCCGCCCTCGACGACGGCGAGGACGCCGCCGAGGAGTCGACCGAGACCTTCCACGCCTTCTGGGCCGACGTCGTCGCCGACGAGGTCGAGGCCCGCGACCCCGACGAGCCGATCGTGATCAAGGGCGGTGTCTCGCCGTCCGGCGTCGCGCACCTCGGGAACTTCAACGAGATCATGCGCGGCTACTTCGTCGCCGAGGTGCTCCGCGACCGCGGCCACGAGGTCCGGCAGGTGTTCACCTCCGACGACAAGGACCCGCTGCGGAAGGTCCCGCGCAAGCTGGCGAACGCGGACGGCGAGATCGTCGGGCTCGGCGAGGTCGACGCGGGCGCGCTCGGCCGCAACCTCGGGAAGCCGTACACCGAGATCCCGGACCCGTTCGGCGAGGCCGAGTCGTACGCGGCCCACTTCGCGGGCCTGCTCAAGGCCGACGCCGACCGCCTGAACGTCCCGGTCGAGATGCTCTCGAACACCGATCTGTACGCCGACGGCGACTTCGACGAGGCGATTCGGACGGTACTCGCCGACGTCGAGCGCGTCCGCGAGGTGCTCTCCCCGTATCAGGACAAAGTTGACGACGAGTACGTCCCGTTCAACCCGGTCTGTGCGGAGTGCGGCAAGGTCACGGAGACGGTGACGGCGATCGACGCAGAGGCCGAGACCGTCGACTACGTCTGTACCGACATGGACGCCGGCGGCAACACGATCGAGGGGTGCGGCCACGAGGGCACCGCGACGTTCCGCGAGGGAAAGCTCCCGTGGCGGTTGGAGTGGCCCGCGCAGTGGGGCGTCCTCGGCGTCGACTTCGAGCCGTTCGGTAAGGACCACGCGGAGGGGTCGTGGCCCTCCGGCGTCGACGTCGCGCGGAACGTCTTCGGCGAGGAGCCGCCCGTGCCGATGGTATATGAGTGGTTCACGCTCAACGGCGACGCGTTCTCCTCCTCCGAGGGCAACGTCGTCACGGTCCAAGAGCTCCTGGAGCTGATCGAGCCCGAGGTGTTGCGCTACTTCTTCGCGCTCCACCCGAAGAAGGCCCGCGACCTCGACATTGAGCGGCTCGACCAACTGGTCGACCGCTTCGACCGGTTCGAGCGCGCCTACTTCGGCGAGGTCGACGACCCGGATCTGGTCGCCTTCGCCGAGCGCGCCTACCCGTTCGTCGTCGGCCGGCCCGACGACCCGCCGACGGAGAAGCCGATCCGGCTCCCGTACACGTTCGCGGCGGTGCTCGGCATGGTCGACGACCCCGACTTCCGCGAGCGCCTCGCCCGCGACGAGGGCCATATCCCGGACGACGCCGACGCCGACATCGTCGACGCCGCGCTCGCCCGCGTCGAGCAGGCGCGGAACTGGGCCGAGCGGACGGGGAACGAGTACGACTACCGGCTCCAGACCGACCTCCCCGCGGTCGAGTTCGACGGAGACGTCGCGGCCGCGCTCGACGACCTCGCCGACTTCGTCGCGGCCGGCCACGACGGGGAGGAGATCCAAGGGGCGATGTACGAGACTGCGCGCGACCACGACATCGAGGTGAGCGAGTTCTTCGCGGCGGGCTACCGCCTCTTCTTCGACGACACGCAAGGGCCGCGGCTCGGGGAGTTCCTCGGCGAGCTGGAGCGCGACTACGTCGTCGACCGGCTCCGACGGGAGGCGTAGATGACCGAGGACCGCTCGCTCGACGACTTCGCCGCGGACGACGACGGCGACGAGTCCGCCGAGAGCGCTCCGGACGACGCGGAAGGTGACGGCGTCGACCCCGACGAGGCGACCGACGCCGCTCCCGCGACCGACGCCGCTCCCGCGACCGCCACCTCGACGTGGCACGCCGACGGCGCCGAGTGCGACCGGTGCGGCGAGCGTGTCGACCGCCGCTGGCGCGACGACGACGCCTTCGTCTGTCCTGACTGCGCCTCGTGGTGACCGCGCCGCCGCGGTCGCCTCCCCGACTGGCGGTCAAAACTTAAGCCGTCGGCCGTCAAGGTGTTCCGTGAACGGAAAATTCGTTTGGAGTTAAATTAGATATAAATGAAATATATTCCGGACCTACTCCACGGGCGGTCGGCGACCGCCCTCACGGCGGCGTACCTGTGTATCGCGGCAGCGTCCGCGGTCGCGGTCGACCTCGCCGTCGCGTCGACAATTGGGGTCGCGGGCGGGTGGACGCCGACGCGTCTCGTCGGGGACTGGCTGCTCGTCGCCGGGTCCGGCGGGCTCCTCTATGGAGCGGTCACGCACCACCGCCAACGGGCGGAGACCGCGCGCCGAAACCTCGAAACCTCTAACCAGCAGATACAGGTTCTGAGTCGTGTGTTTCGGCACAACGTCCGCAACGATCTCAACGTGATCCAGGGGTACACCGACCTGCTGGCCGACCGGATCGACGACGAGCGGAGTCGAGAGTGCTTGGAGACGGTCCGGGAGACGACCGACGACATCGTCGAGATAAGCGAGAAGCTCCGCGTCATCGAGGACGCGTCGCCCGAGCGACCGGACGGCCGCGTCGACCTCGTCGCCGCGGTCCACGAGGCGCTCGACGTCGTCGACGCCGACGGCGCCGCGCTCACCGTCGAGACCCCCTCTGAGGCGTGGATCCGCGCGGACGACACCGTCGAGTTCCCGATCCGCGAGGTGTTCGAGAACGCGGTCACCCACAACGACGGCGCGACGCGCCGCGTGACGGCGACGATCCGCGAAAACGGGACGACCACCTGTCTGGAGGTCATCGACAACGGCCCAGGGATTCCCCCCGACGAGCGTGAGGTCTTACAGGCGGAAGAGGAGACGCCGCTCTCGCACGCGAGCAGCATCGGGCTGTGGCTCGTCAAGTGGATGTGCGAGACGCAGGGGGGAACCGTCCGGTTCGACGCGACCGACGACGGTACGACAGTCCGGCTCCGATTCGAGTCCGCGTCGCCGCCCGCTACTCCAACTCGGTGATCGTCACGGCGTACACCGCGCCGCAGTTCCCGCATTCGACGTGGACTCCCCGGCTCGTCTCGCCGCGGGTGAACTCGGAGATCTCCTCCGAACACGAGCACTCGAACTGGACTTTCATTACCTCTCCTTCATCCTGCTGATATTTAAAAGAAACCGACGCGGAATCAGCGGTGAAAACCGGTGATCGCGGTGCCGTCTCTCACCCGCCGTCGCGCACGGCGTCAGTCGTCGTCGACGATCACTTCGACCGGTCCGTCGCCGTCGTCGGCGGCGTCCTCGTCGGAACCGCCGGACAGGTCGGCGCCGCCGGACTGCTGCTGCTGGTAGTAGAGCCCGCCGGCGACCGCGAGGACGATCCACGACCGCCAGTTGGCGAGGTTCAGCGTGTAGCCGATGCCGAACGGCTTCTCGACGAGCATCCCCTTGCCGGGCTGCCAGTACGACGAGAGCAGCCGACCGAGGCTCGGTCGCTCGAAGTTGTACGGGATCCCGAGAACCTCTCCCGAAGACGGTTTGTCTGCCATACGAGTCTATCTGTCGGCCGACACCATAAATCGTGGCGACCCGGCGCGCCGATCGGAACGGCGCTGCGGCCGTCGCCGGTCAGGGCTCTGACCCCGGCCGAGCCGGCGGTTCGTCACCGGTAGCGGCCGCGGTCCGCCACGTCTCGGAGTCGGTCGAGGACCGCTTCGTCGCCGACGGCCTCGTACCCGCTCTCGAACGCCGCTAGCAACGGGCCGGGTTCCGTCGCGGTCGCCCGGACCGACCCCTCGAACACGTGGAGGTCCATCGCGTGGTCCTCGACGTGGCCCGTGTGGTAGCCGAGCCCGAAGTCGATGAGGTACGTCTCGGGCGGCGGGCTCGACCGCCCGTCGCGTTCCGTGCGCTCGCCGCGCTTCGACACCCGAACGTTCCGCGTCGTCGGGTCGCCGTGGACCATCTCGGCGCCGTGGAGCCGCGCGAGGTGGCGACCGACGGCCTCCGCCGTCCCCTCGTCGAGGGCGGCCGCGAGGTCGCGCTCCCCGACGTGCTGGAGCGTCAACGTCGCCTCCGCGAGGTCGACGTCGTACACGAGCGGCGTCGACACGCCAGCGCGCCGCGCCTCGCTCGTCAGCCGGGCCTCCGCGACGGTCCGGTCGCGCCTGATCGTCCGGTCGAGTTCGGGGTGTCGGTACGACTTCGGCACCCGTCGCTTGACCACGCGCCGGTCGCCGTCCGTCCCCTCGACCGTCACGGTCGCCTCCGCGCCGCGGCGGTCCGCCTCCGCGTCGCGCGCCGCGCTTCGCGACTCGGTCCCCCCGCGTCCGCGCGCGACCGACTCCCCGTCTCGCCACGTCACCGGCACCTGATCCGGCCGGAAGCTCGGGTCGACCGCGGACTCCGCGATCGGGACGGTGTCCCCGGCGGCGGCCATCTTCGCGCCCAACACGGCGATCATCCCGGCGTTGTCCCTGAGGAATCGCGGTTCCGGCGCGTGGAAGTCGGCGCCGCGGGCCTCGCACATCGTCGCCAACATCTCCCGCAGCCGGTCGTTCTGTGCGACGCCGCCGCCCAACACGAGCTCGTCCGCGCCGGTCAGCGACAGCGCGCGCTCCGAGACCTCCGTCAGCATCGCGAACACGTGCTCCTGGAGCGAAAAGCAGATCTCCTCGACGGGGACGCCGCTGTCCGCGGCGTCGTTGGCGGCCGAGCTGATCCCCGAAAACGAGAAGTCCATCCCCTTGACCACGTAGGGGAGATCGAGGAGGTCGGTCTCGGCGGCCGACCCCTCCTCGCCTCCGGTCCCTTCCCCCTCGCTGCCGACCTCGCCCGCGCCCGTCGCGAACTCGGCGGCCGCCGACTCCACCTTCGGTCCGCCGGGGTGGCTCCACCCGACGTGGCGCGTGAACTTGTCTATCGCGTTGCCCACTCCGGCGTCCATCGTCTCGCCGAGGACCCGGTACCGCCCGTCGTGGTAACCGAGCAGGTGCGCGTTCGCGCCGGAGGCGTTCAGACAGACCGGGTTGTCGAAGCCGGAGCGGTGGCGACCGATCTCGAGGTGTGCCACCATGTGGTTGACGCCGACGAGCGGGACGCCGAGCGTCCCGGCGAGCGACCGCGCCGCGGTCCCGACGATCCGGAGGCAGGGACCGAGCCCGGGGCCGCGAGAGAAGGCGACCGCGTCGACCGCGTCCGGACCGTGTCGCTCCTCGGCGGCGGTCAGGACGCTATCGACCACCTCCGGGATCGCCTCCGACATGTGTTCGGCGGCCTCGCGCGGGTGAATGCCGCCGCTATCCGGCTCGTATGGGTCTGATTCGATGAGAACTGAGTCGGCCTCGGCGTCGTACAGCGCGGCGCTCGCGCACCACGCGGTACCCTCGATGCCGAGAACGCGCATCCGGCGGAGTTACGCTTCCTCGGCGTCCGCCTCGTCGCCGCCGATCTTGTTGCGCTCGAGCATATGGTCCTGCTCGACATCCAGCGCGTCGGCCGCGGAGTCGTACACCTTCGCGTAGCCGACCGTCTTGCGCATGCCGAACTTCGTGTCGAGCTCGTGGACGACGACCTCCTCGGAGTCCTTGTCGAGCTTCGCCGCCAGCGAGTCGCGGACCGACAGTCGGGAGGGCGTGGCCTCCTCGTGGGTCGTCTCGAAACGGATGTCCGTGCGGTGCAGCATCGGGTTCTCCTCCTCGGAGATGATATCGACGTCCATGGTTCAGTTAGGCGTATATCCCCTCGAAAGCTGTAAAAGGATTTCGAAGCGGGGGTGTCGCCGCCGAACTCCGGACCGACCGCCGACGAGACACACTGTTCGGCGTCAGGGTTTCCCCCCTCCGGTGCGTGCGTACCGTTACCACGCGGATGTCAGATGACACCCGATTCGACCCTACCGACCGGTCGCAGTACGAACTCACTCGGGCGGCGAACGTCGTCGTCCCGCTGTCCCCCGTCCGAAAGGCCCGGATCTGCGGGACGCTGGCTCTCTTCGGGGCACTGACGGGCCCGCTCGTCGCGACCCTCCCCCCGGCCGTCCGCGAGGCGAACTTCTCCGGGCCGCCGCTCGCCGCCCACCTCGGCGTCGTGGCAGTCGTGTTGGCGGGGACGGTCGCCGCCGGCGGAGCCGGCCTCGGGCTCGTCGCGCTCCAGCGCCGGCTCGCGCGCGGTCCCGAACCGAGCGACGACCAGGTCTGGACGTTCCTCGCCCTCGAGGACGCGCTGACCGGGATCGGCTTCGTCACCGGCGGACTCGGCGTCGGCGTCGGCTTGGTCCTGCTGGCGAGCGGGCACTGGGGCGTCGAGGCCCTCGAAGCGCTCCGCCGCAACGGCGTCGAGCCGTACCTCTCCATGGGAGCGATTCCGACGACGCCCCTGCTAGCGACGGCGGCCGGACTGATCGCCGGTCTCGGGGTCCTCACGGCGACCGTCGTCGCGGTCGACGGCGAGTGACGCCGGTCGAGGCCGCGTCGCTCGGGCGGCCGTCACGCCGGATCCGTCGGATCTCTCCCGTCCGGGCCACCATCGTCGCTCTCACTCAGCTCGACGCCGAGGGCGTCGTAGCCGGCCGCAGTGTCGCCGGCGAGCCCCTCGAACAGTTCCCGAGCCCGTCGCCGGGCTTCGGGCGTGACCGCGACGCGGACCATCCCCTCGCTGGGCTGTCCGTAGACGACGGTGGACCCGAGCGGGGCCGCGAGCATCGCCGGCAGCGCCGCCAGGTCCTCCTCGCCGGTCACTTCGATCGTCACCGGCTCGTCCGCCGCGAGCGCCTCGGCGAGCGCGTCGAGCAGCGCCGCTGACAGCGCCGCGGCCGGGTTTTCGACCGCGATCCGCCGCTCCTCCGTCGCCGCGAGCGCGGTCTCGATCTCCTCGCGGACCGCCTCGCGCTCCGTCTTCCCGTCGACCAACGCCACGTCCGGGACGCGGCCGGCCTCTCGGAGGTGGTAGGTGACCACGTCGCCGACCGCGATCAGCTGCGGCGGTCCCCCCGCGGACGAGCCGCGTCGCTCGCGGGCCTCGTCGACGGCCTCCAAGAGCGCGCCGGCGTCCGTCGTCACCGGTCCCAGCGGCTGCTTGAAAGCGTCGCGGAGCGATTCGGGGAGGGTGAGAAGTGGGTCGCTCATCGGCTTCGTCCGGCGGCGCGGCGTTGGGTCACCGCACCTTGAGCGCGTACGCGCCCGCCTCGGAGACGTTCATCTCCTCGGCGATATCGCTGTCCTCGGGCTTGGTGATGATGACGTAGCCCGCCCAGTCCTCCGTCAGCGACGACGACCCGCAGAGCGCGCAGGTCTGAGCGTCCGGGTCGTTGACGTGGTGACACTCCCGGCACGCCAGGCGGTCCTCGGCCATCAGTCGGCCTCCTCACCGGTCTGTTCGCGGTGCTTCCGCTGCCCTTCGAGCCAGTCGTGCTTCCCGAGGCCGGGCTGTTTCGCCGTGAGCCCGATCTTCGAGTCCCGGGGGTTGCGCTCGTCGATGCTTTTGGTGACGACGCGGACGCGCACCGCGTCGTCGACCCCGAGCGTCTTGTCGGAGTCCGACGAGGCGAGCTGCTGGTTCGCGCCGTCGAACGTGAGGTACTCGTCGGTGATCTGCGAGACGTGGAGCAGCCCGTCCACCGGTCCGATCCCGACGAAGGCGCCGAACTCGACCGTCTCGACGACGGTTCCGTCGGCGACCTCCTGCATGTCGGGGTCGTAGGTGAGCGCGTCGAACTCCGCCTCGTAGTAGACGCCGGGCCGGTTGTGTAACACCGCCCCCTCGCCGATGTCGTGAACCTCGATGACGCTCACGACGCTGCCGACGTCCTCGTCCATCCGTCCTTCCAGCTTGTCCTGAAGCAGGGCTTTCACCCGCTCGTCGGTGACGTCCGCCAAGTGCTTCGGCGGGACCTCGACCGTGTCCTTGAGTCGAACTCGTTTGTACATGTTGTTGGTTGTCCGCGGCCGCTAGGGTTCCGTTATCGCCAGTGTGTTCCGACCCCTTAAACCGATTACTGGTGCGTCCGCCGCCAGCACCCGTTTCGCGAGGGGGCCGTCGTTGGTGACGACGGCGTCGACCCGGCCGGCCGCGGCCAAGGCGACGAGCGCGTCGTCGGCGTACGATTCGTCCGTCTCCACCGCCTCCGCCCGCTCCGCGAGGTCCGCGCCCACGCTCGCCGCGGTCGCCTCCGCGCCGTTCCCGGCCTGAAGCCCGTCGAGCTCCGCCAGGACCGCCGCCGGCACCACAGTCTCGTAGCCGCCGAGGAGCCGATCCAACTCCTCGAACAGCCGTAGGTCGGCCTCGACCGGCGCCATCAGCGCGCTCGCGTCGAGCGCGACGACGGGAACGCCGCTTCCCCCGAGCCCCTCTGCGCGGTCGTCGTCCGCGGGCGTCGCGTCGGGACCGTCTGCGGGGGCGTCGTCGGCCACGCTACGTGAGCGTTCCGACGCCGATGAGCCGCCAGCGCGCGCCGACGCGCCGGTTGATCGCGATCTGTGCGCCCTCCTCGGCGCAGACGGGCCGCTTGAGGCTCACCTCGCACTCACCGTCGCGCGCGCTCGTCACCGCGCCGACCGTCGTCGCGGTACCGACCGTGAGCATCAGGGGCTCGCCGGTGCTGATCTCCTCGATGTCGCTCTCGCCGCTCTCGTCGTCCTCCTTGCCGACGACGCGCTCGAGCAGGTCGACCGTCATCTCGAACTCCTCGCGGGTCGGGGGGAGCGTCCCCGGCTCGCCGGCGACCTGGCCGGCGAGGGCGTCGCCCTTCGTCAGGCTCGGGTCGAGCCCGGTGCCGACGCCGAGGAGGCCGCCCGGGTGGGCGGTGTCGACGTCGCGGTTGCCGGCTTGGAGCGACCGGACGGTCGTCTCCAGCGGCCGCCACTCCGTCTGGCCTTCCTCGTCCACCTCGCGCCCCGGTCGGATCTCCAGCCCGTCGCCGACCGACAGCTCGCCGCTGACGAGCGATCCGCCGACGACGCCGCCCTTCAGGTCCTCGGCGGTCGCGCCGGGGCGGTTGATGTCGAACGAGCGGGCGGCGTACATCCGGGCGCTCTCGCCCGGGTCGCGGTCCGGCGTCGGGATCTCGGACTCGACCGCGTCGATGAGTAGGTCGAGGTTGACCTCCTGCTGGGCCGAGACGGGGACGATCGGCGCGTCCTCCGCGACGGTTCCCTCGACGAACTCCTGGATCTGCTCGTAGTTGTCGACGGCGCGGTCGCGGCTCACCAGGTCGACCTTGTTCTGCGCGATGACGATGTTCTCGATCCCGATGAGATCGAGCGCCATCAGGTGCTCTTCCGTCTGGGCCTGCGGGACGTCCTCGGTCGCGCTCACGACGAGGACCGCCCCGTCCATGATCGACGCGCCCGAGAGCATCGTCGCCATCAGCGTCTCGTGGCCCGGCGCGTCGACGAACGACACCGTTCGGATCGGTTCGCTCTCGGAGCCGTCCTCGCACTCCTCGTCGACGGTGTAACACTCGGGCTCGTCGACGCCGGGGCAGCGCCGGAACGTCGCGTCCGCGTACCCCAGCCGAATCGAGATGCCGCGTTTCATCTCCTCGCTGTGCTGGTCGGTCCACGAGCCGGACAACGCCTGTACGAGCGTCGTCTTCCCGTGGTCGACGTGACCGACGAGACCGATGTTCACCTCCGGTTGTGTGTTGGCTTCAGTCACTGTTGGACCTCCTAACGGAGTAGTCTTGTGCGAATTTCGCCCCGTGCGATTGATAAAGTTGCTGTTATAGTGGCGTCAGCGCGCGCGACGACCCAGGGCGAGGTCGCGAGCGGTCGCCGTTCGGCGCGGGGCGCTCCACCTTCGACGCGGCTTTACGGCTCACCCGCGAATCTTCGACCGACATGGGATACGCGTGCCCCGTCTGCGACACCCCGCAGCGCGACGGCGAACACCTCGCGCATCACCTCGCGTTCACGGCGATGCTCCACGGCGGCGACCACGAGGCGTGGCTCGACGAACGCGTCGACGACTGGAGCGACCGCGAACCGGCGGAACTCGCGGCCGAGGTGACGCCGCACGCCGACGACGCCGAGTACGACGAGGTGTTCGAGGACACGGTCCCCCGAGGCCGCCCGGACGTCGGAATGGGGTCGGGCGGGGACGCGGCTCCCTCAGACCACGCTCACGACCACGGCCACGCCGACCCCGCTTCCGGGGCCGGCGTCCCGGACCCCGACGCCGTCGACGACCCAGCGGTCGCCGAAGCGCTCCGCGAGGCGCGCGAGATGACCAGAAACGCGGCCGCAGACGACGCCGATGAGGAGTCCGATTCCGCCGACCCCGACCCCGACGCGTAGCGGAACGCCCTTGCCCGCCCCCGGTCAATCGTGTCCATGGAGACCAGAGGCACGTTTGCCCCCCAGACGCGCGACCGGACCGACCTCCTCGTACCGTTCGAG
>NZ_NEWJ01000025.1:0-37614 GCF_002135045.1 Halorubrum sp. SD683 | reverse complement strand
TGACAAGCCGGTCAGCTCAGAGGTAGGTAGTAGCGACAGCTCTGGATCGGCGACGCACTCACCGGAGTGAGTGCGCCGCCTTCAGAGAGTGACAGAGGTCTCATCATCCGAGACAGAAGAACATCTGTTCAGTTCTTCGATCACGCTTCATCAGCGATTCGACTCAACACCGCCTTGCTCAACTATCCGCACAAACACCGCCTCGACGCGCCGCTAAACTACAACGGATGTGTCTGCGACAAACACAACACGACGTTCCACCGCGACCACGTTTCGCTCTCTATGTGTTCATGTTTTTCGCGAAGCAGACACGCTGGGATTGACAGAAAGTATTTACAACCGAGAACGGTAGGAGGAATTGATCATGAATACACGTGTCTCGCTTGGCGTAGTGATCCTCTTTCTTGGGGTTATTTGCCTTGCTATGCCGCTCAGCATCTCAACTGCGGCACAATCACAGTCATCCCCTGCAGTTGGGTTTGATACTGCAAAGACAACAGTGACGCAGGGCGATGTGGCTACGCTTGGGATCCAGATGCGTGACACTGATGAGGTGACGCTCACCATCCAGGCCCCGAATCAACAGTACCAGACAACACTCCGTGCGTACGATAACAATGGAGATGGTTCGGTCACTGTCCGGGCTAATACATTCTATCCAACTGGTGTAGACAAGAGCAACCGGTTCACAGCTACTGGCGGTGACTCAGTCCGACTCATTTCTGAATCTGGACTCTCTGAAGGGGCCGTACTCGATACTGGCCGATATAACCTAATTGTCTCAACTGATGAGACAAGCGTTGCAGCAGTGCTTATGATTACTGAACCATCCCAACCGAATGGAACGAGTGTGATTGTTCCCCCTGATACATCGTACAAAAATATTGAAACGGGGTTAAAAAAGGAGTCGGAGTTGTCAGAAATAGCTGCTACGGACACCACGGATGTGGATTCCGCTAATGTTGCCCGTGGTGATGAGTTTTGGACACGGCTTCCAATTACCGGGATTGGTGGTCTCCTTACGTCACCAGCTCCAGCGTCAAACCTTGTGTTCCCTGTTGATAGCACCCCTGGTGCTGAAACTACCCACATAGCCGATATAAGTAGTAATGAGACAGTCTCTTTCACATCAGTCTCGATCAACTATCAGAGCAATCACGGCGGATCTCACGCAGCTACTCAACAGGTTACTCAGCCCGATATCGAGGTATTTGGGATTGATACAAACAAGAACGGATATATCGATCGCTCACTGAAAGGATCGATACAGAGCATCCAGACGGGTACAGACGGACGCTTAGCAATCTCACTTGACCATCCAGTTGAGATTTCTACCCACAGTACACTTCGTGTCGCGTACGACATTAAGAATCCTGAAGTAACAGGCTCACAAGACGTCTCCGTTACTCTTCAAAACGGTGATATATCTCATCAGCACACTGGTATCGTCACATACGGGCTTGCGGGTCAAGGTACTCTCGGTCATGGAATTAACCTCCAGTTAACCTCGGAAGAGGGTGAGTCACCTACTGATCCACTTGCGAGCGTCCACACAGTGTACAATGACAGCGTATCTGGACTTGCCGTGGGGGTTGACACAACAACATTGGAACCGGGTGAGTACACGGTTACGCTTGAAATTGATGAGTCAGCGCCGAACTCTGTACCGAGGGTCTCACTTCGGCAGTCATTCACCGTGTCTGAACCCACTGCTGAACTAACAAATCACACCATCAGCAACTCTACTCGGCTATCTGTGACAGCTAGCACCAACCTTGCGCCGAACAGCTCCGCGATTATTCGTATCACTGCGGATGAGAAGGATGGCGGAATCAGTCAAGTTCTTAATTGTGTAGCCACGGTCGATAGCGACAGTGAAATTGGTTGTAATTTTGACTTTTCTTATCCCGCCGATGAGTTTAACATTGATGTCACTATTAAACGAGACGGTGTCGTGATCGCTGGACCAACCAAGATTAACTGAACCGAATTCACTCGGCACAGACGGAAATCGCAAGACGGCAAACCACCAACAATGTATTACACAAGTATGTCAACTTGACTGGATATGATTCTCACTGACTTATACCCAGTGTCCAAGTATGTATGCTCCCCCCACGACAACGATTCCACCAAAGGCATCGCGTGTCCGAACAGGAAGTAACGTCGGCGAGTTTGGTGTCGTGTCTGGTTGGCTTTCAGTTTCACTAGACAAATTAGTTTCAACAGACGTTTGATTATCTGGCTTTGTTTCGCTTGTGTTTTGGACTGTTCTATTTGTTGCCTCGGATTGTACTGAAGTCGTATTATCAGTCGTCTCTGTGCCGTTGTTTGTGTTTGTTTCTTTTTGTGAATCTGGAATCTCTGGTGTAATACTTGTTGAGTACTGTCCCGACCGATAACTCACCAGTATGGCCACTATTGTACCCTTGGCAGACGCTCTAAACTCTTTATCAAAGCTAACAGTATTCGTGAATGTTTCTGTATCATACACTCGATCAAGATCAAGTCGCTCTCCAGTTGATGTATTGAATGTCTCGATCGTGACTCGACTAATCTCTGCCTGTGAGACTGTGCCAGCAAGGTGGACTGTTTTTCCCTCTAGATTGATCGTCGCGTTTGTAATGTTCACCTCAGGTTCTGGTTCATACTTGATTACAAACGTTTGATTGCGTATGTTTCCTGCCGCATCTTCTGCTGTTATTTTGAATTCATTGTCGTCGTTGTCGTCATATAATTCAACCGTCGTATCGAAACTGTATTTGAGTTTGTCTGGATTCGGCTTTGCGTTTGCGCTTAACATCAGAACCTGTGAGCCATTGTTCGATGTCCGATTTATTTCGACACGCTTGAGTTTCGTTTCATCCTGAACCGTACCGCCGATGCTCGCCGTGTCCGTGTAACTTTCATCCGCGACGGTGATATTGATGGTAGGATCCGACTCATCATCAACGTCAATTACAAACCGGTCAGTGTTTGTGCGGCCGAGCGTATCCGTGTACTCTGCGGTGAGATTGTTTGTTCCGTCGACAAGCAGTAACTCTTGAGAAAAAGACTCTCCGGGGTTCGAAATTCGATGAATCTTCCGGTCTACATCTGAGCTACTCTCATCAGGCCCGTAGTTGCTCGTTCGCTCAATTCGGATGCTTTTAACATCTACTACCGTGTGAAGATTGCCAGCCAGAGTGACTTGCCCACTAGTAACATTTACTGTATTGTTTGGCCCACCTTTGACCGTCGTTGAAAATGGCGAGGTGTATTCTACCCTTGGTGCGGCTGTATGCTTCGTTATCGACGACTTGAATGTTGTTACTGTATCAGACTTTGTAATCACTTCTACCGTATTTTCATTTGGGTCGAGATCAAGTGTAACTGATCGGTCAAATGTCGTCGAGTTAGGTCGATATGAACGGTATACGTCCCCATTGACTCGCAGTTCGATCAACTCAATCGGCGCATCTGCTGTGACAGTGATGTTTGCGTTTGGGTCGTTTAATACGACAACATTGTCTTCAGACTTGAGCTGCTCCCCATCAATGGTTATATTGGTTGTTGTCTCTTGTGCAGCTACAGTCCCAACCCCGGTATACATGAGCAGGCCCAAAATACACATCCCGCACAGAACACTCGCCCAGCGCCTGTAAGTCGGACCTTTTACCGGATTAATAGAACTTGCTATCATGTTGTTTCGGTGAACACCGCTTGTATACCATCATCCTCCCAGCAATTCATATTACTGTGCTGGCCTAAATATCATCCACGATACTCATCAACTTCCCTAAGATCAAGTTCGGTCGACACCGCTAGTTCAGTCGGCTTCCGCTAGGCCGCATTTCACATCAGTGGCCGGACAGTTTAGTAGAAATCCGGGACGCAGCATGTCTGAGAGCCAGTTGGTGACGTGGGCTGTACGTCCGACTGGCTCTCATCAGGGACTTGTGGTCCCATTTATACTGGTGTGAACAGACGAATAAATATCCACTGGTTCACTCACGTTAGCGGTGTTTCACATAAGTGATGCTGCTGGATGTGTTTAGGTTAGAATCGGTCGCAGCGAGCCTGTTGTAACTGATTTGCTTCAATCGTGGATCGACTTTTCTCTCGGCCGTGTTGAATCGCTGTAAGGCGTTGGAATTCACTGTTTGACGAAGCGTTCGATGTTATAGACGACACATATCAGCGCAATTTCGCGGAACTCACGGGATCATGACCGCGCTCGCACGGGGAAGCCGAGCGAGCGTTTCACAGCCGAATTCACGGTTTCGGCCATAGAGCGTTGATTGTAGCGAGTATCGTCGCTTCTAGCGTTGTGCGCCTGGTCGTCCGGGGCGAAGATGCGATGCTCAGTCGATCACATCGACAGCCGCGTGATCTTGTCTAATGGCGTGAACCAGATTCAGTCGATCACATCGACAGCCGCGTAATCTCGTCTGATGGCGATGAACCAGATGGAACTAGCTGTGGAGCATCTTCGAACCGCTGGTGAGCATGATTTTCGGGATGTGCCGTCGCTGTCGGCGGCGGACTGCCGCCGACGCGACAGTGTCGCCACTGACGACCGCTGTCCGACCCGATGGACAGCTACCGGAAGAACCGGTCGTCAAGCGGTTGATTCGCTGGAACGGACCTGCGGACACCAAGCGCTGTCCAAGCTGCGCGAAGCGTCATTTCGCAAAACTCCGTGAACGACCACTGCCAGAGGCGGCGCCCCCCGAGGCGGGGCGCCGCCACGTACCGCCAGTGTAGATACCGCCAGCTATTCTGGAGCAGTAGGCTCACCACAAACATTACCAGCCGTAGCCCAGCGTCCTGAGAACTGGTGAATGCGAGACTCTGCTTGGCTAATCGGTAGTTCGACTCGATGCCGAAGCACTTGCTGTAGTGCTCTTGGACATCCCGTGACGTGTCGATAAACGGCGCGTCAGCGGCGTAGCCACGACGCGCCACCCCGTGTTCGTCGTATCGTCCCTGTTGGTAGACGCAGTCGATGAACACAGGGAACGTTACCTTGCCGGCGAGTTCGTGTTCGATCTCGCGGCTCCAGCCTCTGCTGAGTTCGTCTTGGATCGTTTCACAACCGGTGCGAGGCGAATGCCATGGGGCTTGACCCATGGATGAAGCCGACAACTCGTGAACCAAGCCATTAACTCGAAACATCTCAAACAGAGTGATGTGACGGCATACTTCGCGTCTGGCTTAGTCGGCGAAAACAAGCCGGGTCAGACGCTCTGCCGTGACCACCAAGTAGGAGTGGGAGACTCCGAATCCACGCCCGCGGAGACTCCGAATCCACGCCCGCGGAGACTGCGCTCCCTGTGGGTTCCCTTGCGGAATCTGTAAAGCGCGTCGTTGAAACGGGAAGCCTCGGGGCCTGACCCCGAGGCGGTTCACCCCACTTGACGATCGGCATCACGTAGGCGTAGTTGTGCGTGGACAACAGCCCAAGACAGGTACTGTTGTAGAACCCGCGATCGAGATAGACGGCCTTGACGCTGAGGTCAAGGCCGTCAAGGAGCTCGAGAAACTCACCAAGGACGTCGCTGGTGGTGTCGCCAGCGACAAGCTGGCGCACCGCCAGCGTGTACCGTTTGTTGCGTACCCGCGCGTACAGCGTCGCGTACGCGTGAAACGTCGTCGTTCCCCGTTTCGCTTGTGAGGAGTACAGCGCTTCTGTTTCGTCTTCATCGCCGTAGTAGGGGTCGAGGTGGAGGTCTACACAGACCTCCACCGGTCGATCTGGAAGCGTCTCAAGCGCATCTCGTTGAAGTAGCGTGTCGCCAACCGCCTCAACGGAGTCAAGTTCGAACTGCTCGGTGAGATGTCCTCGGACGGTGTTGGCGTGTGGCGAGTCTTCGGTCGTTTCGCAGACGTGATTGATCGAGGTCCCGCCGGCGCTGGCGCCGGCGAGGACCTCGTACAACGTCTCTGTCGTGACCTTGACATTCTCGTCGAGATCTATCGCAAGCTCTTCGTTGAGGCTGTTGACGACAAAATTAAACAGGTGCTCTTCCTCCACCTCACTGTCTGCTTCGGGTTGTTCCACACTTTCCCAAAGCAGATACTCTCTCTGACCCGATGTGACCGACTGAGTCCGTAACAACGGCTATTGGTGAAGTACCTCGGGGGCAAGCCCCGAGGCTTCACCGTCTTGGGGCCGCACCGACCCCGCAGGCGAATTTTATTCCCCTCGACCTTCCCAGATGGGTCGGCTGGAATTAACACCTGAACACGCCGATGTGTCCGTGAGGGGCGGCCGCTCCACCACGGCCCGACAACTCCCGTCTCACCGCCGTAGCGGGTTTTGAGAGGAGTCGCATTTCCAAACTGCCGAACGACCAGCAAAGGAATTGAGGTCTTCAATTCCATGCTTTGGGGGTGGTTTCTGGCCGTTACAACCCTATTTGTCGCTAAGTGTATTAAATACCATCTTACCGAGGTGAAAGTGAAAGTGAGCGTACGGCCTTCACCCTCGGGGTCAAGCCCCGAGGCACTCGGCCTGCTCTATCTGTAGATAAACTTGCTTGAACATTATCAAGGAGCGAACGTCGTCAGCCGTGAGCGAGTAGGGTGGGGTAGTTCACCCGCTGTGATCGTCACAAGAAGTCATCGATTCATCTGCGAACAATCCCGTGATAACCGTGTCGATCAGTGCCTCCTCAACCTCATCATAAGTCTCGTTCAGGACGATCGGTGTGTTCTGTGCTTGCGTGACGAACAGCAGCGACCGTAGGAGTCCTCGTACGATATCCGGATCGTCTATCCGGACATCATCGCGCGCAACCCATGCTTCCGGCTGCGGTAACACGCGGAAATCTGCTTCGGCACCTGTGTCGGGTTTGTTGTCGTTATCGCCTTTACTAATCGTGCCCGTGTTATTGTTGTCCCCTGTACTGGTAGCATCATCATAGTTTGTTCCATTTAACTGCTCATCGATCCGCCGTATCTCACCCTCCACAAACAGCCTCCGAATAAGAGGGTTCGATCGGACTTGTTTAAGTGTTGTCCGCAGGATCATTTCAGCTTCCGCCTGTGGTGTCTCCACCTCACCGATGACTGCTTCGAGTTGTTCAAATAACTGATCGCGCTCAGAGACCAGCACAACAAGATACAGTTGCTCTTTCGAGTCAAAAAACTGGTAGAACGTACTAGTACCGATTCCCACCTCTTCGGTAATATCATTCACACGCGTTCGATCGAAACCGAACTGCGCGAAAAGTTTGTGGCCCGCCTCGATCAACTCTTCGCGGATACGCTCGCGATCTTCATCGGTAAAGCGCGCCATTATTGCTTCCTCGCGTCAGCTGCGATAGCTTCGTTTTTTTGCTCCATACCGAGATACGAGAGTCCACGAACAAAATGTTTATTGGTTCCCGGGTGAAGTAGTGAATGTGCAACGAGCTCGCCACTTCTCGCCGAATAGTCCCGCAACGGAATTCCCCCGACCCCGGAGTACAAACACCACGACTATCGAGGTGCGGTAGCGCATGCGGACTCGCCCCCTATCCGTTGTGCTTGTGAGTGTGCTTCTCCTCACTAGTGGTCTCGGCATCGGTGCTGTCGGCGCTGAGCTAACCGGCTCCGACGCCGCACCTAGCATCGGCGTTAGCGCGCCCGCACAGGCCTCGAACATCGGTGGGTCTCCTGACCTTGACGTGTTCGCGCCGAACCCGAACCTCGTCCCCGGCCGGACCAACCAGATCTCCCTCCAGATCGCCAACGACGGAGACCTCCGGTTCGGGAACGCTGCGAACAGCGATCTTGTCACTACGGCGCGCAACGTCCGCGCCGAGGTTGAGGCGAGTGGTCCACTATCTGTCGAGTCGGGCGAGACATCGATCGGCAGCGTGACGACAAGCGCCCCCGGTGAACTACCGGTGAGTCTGAACGTGCCGCAGGGCGTCGAGCCCGGCACATACTCGCTAGATCTAGATCTCACCTACGGCTACATATCCTCCGGCGAGAGCCGAACCGTAACGATCTCCCGGGACGTCGAAGTTCGCGTGCGCGACGACGCCCGGTTCCAAGTCGTTGACATCGACAGCGACGCGCAGATCGGTGACAGCGGCACCGTTGAGGCGACGATCGAGAATGTCGGCGCGGAGACGGCGCATAATGCTGACGTGACTTTTGCGACGCAAAGTAATAGTGTCACAGTGAGTGATGGTCAGTCCAACACTGTTCGGATCGAGGAGATCGAACCCGGCGAGACGACATCTGTCGCATACGATGTGGGCGTCGCGTCCGATCTACCAGTCCAGCAGTACACGCTCTCCGGTTCCGTACAATTCGAGGACCCAGACGGGATCACCCGCACCGATGATGGGCTCTCACTCGGGATCCTCCCGCTTGCCGAACAGGAGTTCGCATTCACTAACGTGGAGTCACAGCTTCGCGTCGCCGAGGACGGCGAACTGGTCGGCACCGTTCGCAACGACGGTCCTGTTCCGGCCCGTAGCGTTGTTGTTCAGTACGCCGGCAATTCCCAGAGCGTGATCCCGGCAGAGCGGTCGACCGCTGTAGGGACGCTTGATTCCGGTGAATCCGCGAACTTCACACTGCCAATCTCGATTAGTGGCGAGGCCGAGTCCGGCCTGCGCTCGCTCGATATGGCAGTCCAGTACCGAAACGGTGAAGATGAATTGCGGGCCTTCGAAGACCTCGTCGTCGACACTGAGATTGCCCCTGAGCGCGACCGTTTCGACGTTGCGGTCGAGAACCGCACCATTCAGTCTGGTGGGACCCGTACCGTCGATGTCACTGTAACGAACAACCTCAACGAGACTGCCAGCGACGTCGAGGCACGGTTGTTCGCCGACGATCCGCTCGATACAGGTGATACCGACACAGGATACGTCCAATCACTCGACTCCGGGGAAACCACCACGATGACTTTCGAGTTGACTACTACAGGCTCTGCAACGCCGGGTAGCACGTACCCAATCTCGCTTGACTTCCGGTACGATGACGCGGACGGAGATAGCCAACTGACAGACACCTACCGTGTCCCGATAGACGTGATCGAGAGTGAGGGCGGCGGACTACCGCTGCCAGTTATCATTGTCGCGCTGCTTGTCGTTGGGACGGGGGCGCTTGTCGTCTACCGGAGGCGGCAGTAACCGATGTCTCTCGGCGAGCGGATCGAGGCGTGGACACGGCGACTTAACGACGCCATCGTCGACAGCCCGCGCCGAGTCATCATCATATTCCTCGTTCTCACGCTGGTGTTTACCGGCGGGATAGGCCTTGTCAGCACGGACACTGAGGCCACCGATTCGTTCACCGATGGTCTCGAGGAACAGCAGGCACTTGACGCGGTTAACGAAGAATTCGAAGATCCATTCGAATCCGATGATGAGTCCACACAACTCATCCACTCGGGAAGTAACGTTTTGACGAAAGAGGCGTTACTCAGAGACCTCCGGGTCTTAGAGGAGGTTGAGTCGCGAGACGACCTCCGGGTAGCCTCGGCCAACGGCCCGGCCACAGTCGTCGCACAGACAATCGACCCGTCGGCGACTACGGCAGCCGAACAGCGGCGCGTCCTGGAGTCGACGAGTGCGACCCGAGTCAGACAGGTCGTTCGCAGCCTCTCAGAAAATCCGCGGTTTACGGGGACGCTCGCGACAGATTTCAATCCGACGAGCGTGAGCGCAAGCGCGTCGATTACGGTCATCTCACACGACGTGCCGGGAGGGTTCTCGGATGGGGACCTCCAAGAGGTTCAAACGACGATCCGATCGATTGCGGCTGATCAGCCCGGGGATCTCACGGCGTTCGGCAGCGGCGTGACGAACGCCGAGACGGCCAACGTCATCGGTGACTCGCTCACCATCGTAATGCCTGTGGTTGTGCTATTACTGCTTTTATTCTTGGTCGTCGCCTACCGTGACCCGATCGACCTCGGGCTCGGGCTGCTGTCGCTTCTGATGACCATCATCTGGACGTTTGGGTTCCTCGGATTCTCTGGAATCCCATTTAACCAACAGATGATTACCGTTCCTGTGCTGTTGCTTGCGGTCGGGGTCGACTTCGGAATCCACATTATCAACCGCTATCGCGAGGAGACCGTCAAGGGGTACGAGGCGACAGAGGCGATGCGTGAGGCGAATAACCAACTGATGATCGCGTTTATAATTGTCACTGTAACCACTGTGTTCGGATTCGGGGCAAACGTAATCTCTGATCTCACGCCGATCCGAAACTTGGGAATCGCCTCGGCGGTCGGGATCACTTTCACTTTCCTGATCTTCGGGTTGTTTCTGCCGGCAGCAAAACTGGTCGTCGACAGACTGCGAGAGCAGTACGGAGTCCCAGAGTTCAACTCGGCTCCGATCTCTTCGGAGGACTCGACGCTTGGAAAATTCTTGACGTTCCCAGCACAGGTCAGTCAGTACGCGCCAATCGCGTTCGTGGTCGTGCTGCTCGTGACGGGGGGGATGGCCGCGGCGTACGGCAGCGGCGTCGACACCTCCTTCGAGACTGAGGACTTCCTTCCCCCGGAGGAGCAACCGGACTATGTAACCAGCCTCCCTGAGCCGTTCGCACCGAGTGAGTACACTGTCACTGAGACGTTGAACCTGCTTGAAGATCGCTTCTCGACCAATCAGGACCAAACAGTAAAGTTGTACGTCGAAGGGAACTTCGAAGAGGGCCATGCGCTTGAGGCTCTCGCGGACCCGAACGACGATGCATCAGGCTCACTTGCAGTCGGTGATGGCGGGAGCGCCCGGCCAACTAGTATTGTGACTGTGATCCAATCGCATGCCGAACAAAATCCGGAATTTGCCAAACTGGTTGCCCGCAACGATATCGACGGAAACGGAATTCCGGATCAAAATCTTGACCGTATCTACGATGTGCTGTTTGCCTCGTCGTCCGGCGATCGGGCTACGCAGTACCTCACACCGGATCGACGGAGTGCGCAGGTCGACTATGCGATCGACTCCGGGGCCTCGCAGGCTGAGGCCGCGGCCGACACTCGAGAATTCGCTGAAGAGTTCCGGTACGAGACGACTGCTACCGGTCAGATCGTCGTATTTGATGCCGTGACAGACATTATCTTTAATTCTTCAATTCAGGGACTAATCATCGCAATTGGGTTAACAGGATTGTTCCTCGTTATTGCCTACGCCGTATTGGAGAGCAAGCCGCTCCTCGGAATAGCGAATCTCTTCCCGATCTTAATCGCAATCGCATTCCTACTTGGGACAATGCGATACCTCGGGATATCACTGAACGCGCTGACTGGAACAATTCTATCGATTTCCATTGGGCTCGGAATTGCGTACTCAGTACACGCCACTCATCGGTTCATCGATGAGTACAACGCCGGTGCCGACGCTTACGAGTCGATGATTATCACGCTCTCGGGGACAGGTGGTGCCCTGCTTGGAAGCATGCTCACCACTTCGCTCGGGACGGGCGCGCTCGCGCTCGCCATCACACCCGTGCTTGGGGACTTCGGCCTTTTGATGGCGCTGAGCGTGGTATACTCTTTCGTATTCACAGTGATCGCGCTTCCTCCAGCAGTGTTGTTGTGGGAGCACTATCACGGGGTATGGGAAGGAATTAACCTGTCTGTCTCTGGGTGAGATTCAATATTTGCCAGTATTATAATTTTACAAAGTAAGCTACAGAAAAAAATTCTTCACCCTCAAGAGGAGAACCGTGTCAGCGGTGATTGAGTAGGGTTGAGAAGAAGTCAGTATATTTTCGACATGTAATTCTAGTCGAATTGTTGCTTGGACAGGTAGCTATCTATCCAGCAAGAGTCACCGGTTGTTGTCGGCGATGCTACTCTGGGGTCTGTACTAGTGTGTACGGTTACCTGACTTGGCATCGGTCCAGGTGCGTTGCCGACACCTTTCGTTTTGATCGAGTAGTGAAATAATGCGGTGAAGAATATCGGGCTGAAGTACCTCTGCGACCAGCAAAAGTCTAGTCATAGAGGCGCATCCGTAGGCGTGTGATTGAACAGCGAGGCGTTGAATGTGAATGGCGGATCCTCGCCTACTACCTTGAGCAATTAAAACGGTAGTCCACGCTGAATGCCACGCTCTTGCGTCTCGTCCGCACACAAGAGCTCTGCTCTTGTGAACGCTGTATCCCCTCTCTACTCACTCGCTTCGCTCGTTCGTTGAGGAAGGGGCCTCAGCGCCTCAATTTAGGTAAAATACAATATCCCAGCCCAGTGGTGCGGTGCCGTGGGAATCTTGGCGCTTCAGCGCGGGGAGGGTGTCAAACAGCCTGACTTCTGCGCTTCCCATGAGACGGCAGAAAGATCAGTTTGGATTAAATACAAACCTAATCAAAAAAATCCCTACGCCTCGTCGCGCTCGACAACGACCCTCCGTCCGGTCAGTTCTTGGGGCGCAAAGCGGTAGAGTTCGATGTTGAGGTCCGGTTTGTCGTCGGCCCAGATCTCGAAGAGGGGACGCTGCGTCTCGCCGTACTGGGCGATAGTTTCGGGGGTGAGCTCGTTGAGGTCGACGCGTTCGAGGGTGCCGACGCCGACGACGCTGGCGTACTCGTCGTCTTCGTCCTCGTAGACGACCACGCGGGCCCGCGGCGTCGACGCGAGGAACCCGCGCTTTTCGCTGTCGGGCGTCGACACCAGCCGGAGGTACAACGCGCGCTCGTCCGCGTCGTACCCGTAGGAGATCGGGATCGCGTACGGCGCGTCGTCGCGCGCGAGCGCGAGAACGCCCGTCTCGTGGCGAGACAGGTGTGCGTCCACCTCGGTCGACGACATCTCGACCTCGCTGTTCGTCGGCATATCGAACCTTCTTCCCACGAGTTGATAAAGGGAACGAGACGGCGCGCAGCGCGGGGACAGCGGGGAGGCGTCTCTGCGGTGCGGACGACGGCGGAGGCTCTGCGGCGGTCGCCGGCCGACTCCGTTCAGCTGGTCGTCGGCGCCTCGCCGATGTCCTCCTCGGTGACCGGCGCCCCGCAGACGACACAGCCCGTCTCGAGTAGCGTCGCCCGCATCGCGTCGTCCACCTCGATCGAGCGCCGACACTCCGGGCAGACGAAGGTGTGGGTGGATCGCCCCGTCATACCCGTGCGTACGCTCCCCATGCCCATCAAACGGACCTCGGATTCTCGCGGCGTCGGAATGTGATAATCGATCCTTAGTCAAGCAGCGACCGGAACAGCTTCCGCTGGGCGGCGGCGACGTGCTCGGTGAACGTCGACCGACCGATGCCCAGCGACGCCGCGACCTCGCCGGCGTTGGCGCCCTTCGGGTGGTCGAAGTACCCCGCCTCGTAGGCGGCTTCGAGCACCTCGCGTTGGCGCTCCGTCAGTTCGCTCCGGTCGACGGTCACCAAGTCCGACTCCGTCGGCGTCGTCGACGACTGGAGCAGGCGCTTCACCTCCATCTCCGGACACGCCTCGCGGAACGCCTCCAACACCGACCGCAGTGTCGGCAAGTCGCTCGCGTGGAAGGTGACGCGCAGCCGCCCGTCGCGGACCACCGCCTCCGAGACGGGCGTCTCGTGGCGGTCGAGGACGGCGAACGGCGAGTCCGGGTCGACCGCCGCCTCGAACCGGTAGGCCGCTCGGCCGCCGTAGTCGAAGACCACTTCGACTCCCTCGGCGACCGAGAGGTCCGCGTCCGCGATGAACTCCACGACCACTCGCTCGCGGTCGTCGGCGGGCGTACACCGCGTGACGCCCGTGACGGGCGTCGTTCCGTCGACGACGCCGTCGAACGGCGAGGCCGCCGCGGTCGGCAGCGAGACCTCCGCCCGGATTCCCGATCCCATCTCGTTCGTCCGTGCCCGCGCCGGGCAAAAACGTTGGCGGGCGCGCGGTTGGGTATAAAAACCCCCGCATATGAGGGGCCACAGTTCGGGAGGCTGTAGCCGTAACGTACAGGTATGAAACGCCCCCCGCGCACGACCGACGCCACGACGACGACCGAGGGAGACGCGGCGCTCGACGCGACGTTCGAGGCGCTCGCCGACGCCGACTGTCGGGCGATCCTCGCCGCCGCGGCGACGCCGAAGACGACGAGCGAACTCGCCGACGACTGCGACATCGCCCTCTCGACCGCCTACCGGAAGGTTGAGCTGCTGAGCGAGACGCCGCTGCTCGCCGAGGGGGTTCGGCTCGACCCGGACGGCGACCACGCCGCCGAGTACGTCCGCGATGCCGCCGAGGCCGCGATCGAGTTCGGCGACGACGGCGTCTCGCTCGCGGTCGACGACGAGGGGGCCGACCCGCTTGCCGCCGCGCTCAACGCCCCCGGCGTCTCGGCCGACTGATCTGCCACGGCGCGACGGATCGGCCTCCCGGAGGTGCGATCAGGGCGCGTTCGCCCGGCGGTTCGTCGGCGACCGTTTTCGCACCTGATAATCACGCGGCCACGCTTATACGCCAGTTCTCGAAGGTGTTCCGTATGTCCCGCTCACCGGAACCCGAAACTCTCGTCGACCTTGCGCAGGACAAGGTCGCGGTGATCGACGAGAAGGGCCGGTTCCGATACCTCAACGCGGCCACCCGCGAGTTGCTCGGGTTCGACCCCGACACGCTCGTCGGGACCGACGCCTTCGACCTGATTCACCCCGACGACGCCGACCGCGTTCGGACGGCGTTCGAGGCCCTCGTCGCCGGCGGAACCGCCCCGGAATCGCCGTTGGAGTACCGCTACGCGACTGCCGACGGCGACTGGGTGTGGTTTCGCACCCGCGTGTTTCCGCCGTCGGAGACCGGCCTCGACGGCTACGCGCTGAGTTCTCGCGACGTCACCCTTGAGGTCGAGTCACGCCGGCGCTTGGAGACGATCGCGTCGACGTCGCCGGACGTGCTCTGGATGTTCAGCGCCGACTTGGAGGACCTGTTATTCGTCAACGGCGCGCTCGAATCCGTGTTCGGGATCGAGCCGGACGCGCTCGAACGGCGCCCGCAGATGTTCCTCGCCGCGGTTCACCCCGACGACCGTCCGGCCGTCGAGGACGCGATGGAGCGGCTCTCCGACGGCGAGCCGACGAACCTCGACTACCGGATCGGGCCGGCCGATGGGCGGACCACCTGGGTCAGGGTGCCCTCGCGCCCCGTGTGGGAGGACGGCGAGGTCGTCGCCGTCACCGGTTTCGCCCGCGATGTCACGGACGAGTACCGCCGCGAGCGTCAGCTCACGGTGATGGACAACCTTCTCCGACACACGATCCGCAACGACATGAACATCGTCGACGGCACCGCGGAGCGCATCGCCGACCGCGTCGAAGACGCCGTCAGCGCGACGGCGACCGAGGAACGCGGTGTCGTTCCCGACGAGTTCGACCTGGCCGAACTCGCCGCCGACCTGATCGACCACGCGGAGACGGTTCGCCGGGTCGCCGACGACCTGTTGACGACCGCCGAGAAACAGCGCGGCGTGATCGACCTCCTCCGCCACCACGAACACCCGCAACCCCTCCGGGTCGCGCCGCTCGTCGAGAGCGCGGTGGCGGACGCCGTCGACGACCGGTCAAGTCCGACCGCGGAGATATCGGTCTCCTGCCCCGGCGACGTGCGGGCGTTCACGCACCCCGAGCTCGACTACGCGATCGCCGAACTGATCGAGAACGCGATCGAACACGCCGAGGCGGCGCCGAGCGTCGAGATCGAGGTCACCGCGCCCGCCGACCGGGTCAAGATCGCGGTCCGCGACAACGCGCCGCCGATCCCCCCGGCCGAGCGGGACCCGATCACCGACCGGTGGAAGATGGACGACCTCAGACACACCGGCGGGATGGGGCTGTGGCTCGTCTACTGGATCGCCGATCGGTCCGGCGGCGACTTGGCGTTCGACGCCGGCGCCGACGGCAACGAGGTGACGATCTGTGTCCCCGACGCCGACTGTGACCCCGGCGACTCGACGGTGGATCGGACCCATCCGGTCGCGCCGGACGCCCGCCCGACGCCAGCCGGACCGGACGCGGGGGAGATGACGCCGGTCGTCAGTTCGCCACCGTCCGATGTTGAGGTCGCCGAGTCGCCCTCGGCTGACGCCGAGACCGCCGAGTCGCCCCCCTCCGACGCCGGGACCACCCAGCCCGAATCCGAAGCCGGCGGCGCGGAGTCGGCCGATCCGGAGCCCACCGGCTCGGAGCCGATTGACTCCGGCCTCTCCGCGTCCGAGACTGCCGCGGATCTCGACGGCCCCCCCGACTCACCGCCGGGATCCACGAACGGTTGACCGAAACCCGATCGATCGTTCACCGTTGACTCCGATTCCGAAGAACATCCCACCGATCTTAAGCCGTCGCTTCGCGTACTCCCGGGTTGATGGGTACGCTCAACGAGCTGTTCGACCCGGACCGGGTCGCCGTCGTCGGCGCGACCGCCCGCGAAGGGGCCGTCGGCCGCGCCGTCACGTCGAATCTCCTCGACGACTTCGACGGCGACACGGTCCCCGTCAACCCGAACTACGACGCGGTGCTCGACACGCCCTGTGTCGACGACGTCGCCGACGCTGACGCCGATGTCGCGGTCGTCGTCGTCCCCCCCTCGATCGTGTTGGACGCCATCGAGGCGTGCGGGGAGGCGGGGGTCCGCAACGTCGTCGTGATCACCGCCGGGTTCGGGGAGACCGGAGAGGACGGAGCGGCGAGGGAGCGTCGCCTCGCGGAGCTAGCCGACGAGTACGACCTCAACCTCGTCGGCCCAAACAGCCTGGGGATCATGTCGACGCCCTCGGGGATGAACGCCACGTTCGGCCCCGAGAACGCGCTCCCCGGCGGGCTCTCCTTCATGAGCCAGTCGGGCGCGTTCGTCACCGCGGTCCTCGACTGGGCCAACGACAACGGGATCGGATTCAAGGATGTCGTCTCGCTCGGCAACAAGGCGGTCTTAGACGAGACGGACTTCATCGACCACTGGGGTGACGACGAGGAGACCGACGTGATCATCGGCTACCTCGAGGGGATCGAAGACGGCCGCGAGTTCATCGAGACCGCCCGCGAGACCTCGCAGGACACCCCGATCGTCGCGGTGAAGTCGGGGCGCACGAGCGCCGGCGCGCAGGCCGCCTCCTCGCACACCGGCACGCTCGCCGGCTCCGACAAGGCGTACGAGGCGGGGCTCGATCAGGCGGGCGTGATCCGCGCGGAGTCGGTCGACGAGCTGTTCGACGCTGCGGGGATCTTGGGCAGCCAGCCCCTCCCCGACACCGACAGCGTCGCCATCGTCACGAACGCCGGCGGCCCCGGCGTGATGGCGACCGACGCGGTCGGCGACGCCGACCTCGACATGGCGTCGTTCACGAGCGAGACGAGCGACGCGCTCGCCGAGTCGATGCCCGACGAGGCGAACATCCACAACCCGGTCGACGTGATCGGCGACGCCGACGTCGACCGGTTCCGAGAGGCGTTGGAGATCACGGTCACCGACGACAACGTCGGCGCCGCCCTCGTGTTGGCCGCGCCGACCGCGACGATCGACTTCGACGAGCTCGCGGACGCGATCACCGACGTGAGCGACGAGATGGACGCGCCCGTCGCCGCCTGCCTGATGGGCGGCGACCGCACCCGCGAGCCGAAACAGCAGCTTCAGGCGCGGGGGATCCCCTGCTACTTCGATCCCGCGCGCGCTATCGACAGTCTCGCGACGCTCGCCACCTACCGCGACATCAAGGCGCGCGAGTACGCCGACCCGATGTCGTTCGACGTCGACCGCGAGCGCGCCCGCGAGATCCTCGGAGCGGTGCGCGACCGCGACGACAACCGCTTGGGCGTCGAGGCGATGGAACTGCTCGACGCGTACGGCATCCCCACGCCCGACGGCGCCATCGTCGACTCGCCCGAGCGCGCCCGCGAGGTCGCCGAGGGCGTCGACGGCGATGTGGTGATGAAGATCGTCTCGCCGGACATCCTCCACAAGTCCGACATCGGCGGCGTCGCCGTCGGCGTCGCGGACGACGACGTGGCCGACACCTACGAGGACCTGATCACCCGCGCCCGCAACTACCAGCCGGACGCGACCGTCCTCGGCGTCCAGGTTCAGGAGATGGTCGACCTCGACGATGGCGTCGAGACCATCGTCGGGATGAACCGCGACCCGCAGTTCGGCCCGCTGCTGATGTTCGGGCTGGGCGGCATCTTCGTGGAAGTGATGGAGGACACCACCTTCCGCGTCGCGCCCGTCTCCGAGCCCGAAGCGCGGGAGATGACCGAGGAGATCCAGTCGGCGCCCCTGCTCCGGGGCGCCCGCGGCCGCGACCCGGTCGACGTCGACGCCGTGATCGAGACGATCGGCCGGCTCTCGCAGCTAGTCACCGACTTCCCGGCCATCCTCGAACTCGATATCAACCCCCTCGTCGCACTGCCCGACGACGACGGCGGCACGAACGCCGCCGCCGTTGACGTGAGACTCACCGTCGACCCGCAGGAGCTCGATCTGGCGGAGACCGAACAACAGCCGCTCGACGCGGAGGAACCCACCAATGACTGACACACCCACCACACTCGTCACCGCGACCGGAGACAGCGCCGGAAAGACAGCGATCACCGTCGCCTTAGCGCGGCTCGCCGCCGACCAGGACAGCAGCGTCGGCTACATGAAACCGAAGGGGACCCGGCTCCAGTCGAACGTCGGGAAGACGCTCGATCAAGACCCGATGCTCGCCCGCGAGGTGCTCGGCTTGGACGCCGAGATGCACCAGATGGAGCCCGTCGTCTACTCGCCGACGTTCGTCGAGGGCGCCATCCGCGGCACCGAGGACTCCGAGGCCCTGCGCGACCGCATTCGCGAGGAGTACGACGACATCGCGGCCGACCACGACCAGGTGTTCGTCGAGGGCGGCGGCAGCTGGACCACCGGCGGCGTCGTCGACCTCACCGACGTCGACGTGGCGGAGCTGCTCAACGCGAACGTCGTCCTCGTCGCCGAGTACGGCTCGCCGAACGACTTAGACGACGTGCTGGCGGCCGCCGACGCGTTCGGCGACCGCCTCGCCGGCGTCGTGTTCAACAAGGTGTCCGACGACGCCTTCGAGTCGCTCGATCAGGACGGCATCCCGTTCCTCGAATCGAAGGGGGTCACCGTGTTCGGCGCGCTCCCGTACGAGAAGGAGCTCGCGGGCGTCACGGTCGGCGAGCTCGCGGACGAGCTCGGGGCCGAGCTCCTCACCGACGCGTCGACCGACGCCTTCGTCGAGCGCTTCCTCGTCGGCGCGATGGGCGGCGACGAGGCGCTCCGCTACTTCCGGCGCGCCCGCGACGCCGCCGTCATCACCGGCGGCGACCGCGCGGACGTCCAGACCGCGGCGCTCGACGCCTCCGGCGTGGCCTGCCTCGTCCTCACCGGCGGGCACCGCCCCTCCGGCGCGGTGCTGGGCAAGGCCGCCGACGCCGGCACGCCTGTCCTCGCCGTGAACACGGACACAGTCACTGCCATCGACCGCGCCGAGGAGGTCGTCCGCGGCGGCCGCACCCGCGACGTTCGCACGGTCGACCGGATGGCCGAACTGCTCGCCGACAACGTTGACGTCGACGCACTCGTCTGAGCGGCGCGCGACGGGGCCGGTCGGGCTAGTCAGCCGTCGACGCGCGCTCCGCGCTACGACGCGTCTCCAGCTTTCGGACGCCCGCCCGGGCGCCCGCGACGCCGGGTCTACGTGTCGAACTGGACCCCGGTGATCTCGAACCGCGCGCCGCCGGACGCGCTTTCGGTGACGGTCACGTCCCACCCGTGCGCGTCCGCGATTTCGTCGACGATCGCCAGCCCGAACCCGGTGTTGTCCGGCACCGTCGAATACCCCGACTCGAACACTGTTTCCTGGTCGTTTGCGACGATCCCGGGACCGTCGTCCGCGACGTAGAACCCGTCCGCGAGGCGCCCGACCTCGACCGTCACCTCCGGACCGACGTGGTCGACCGCGTTCCGGATCAGGTTCTCGAGGAGCTGCTTCAGCCGGCTCCGGTCGGCCCTCACCGCTTGGTCAGCGTCGACGTTCAGCGTCGCGTCGCCGGTTTCGACGCTCGCCCAGCACTGCTCGACTATCGGCTTCAGGAGAACGGGCTCGGCCTCGGTGACGACCTTTCCCTCGCGCGCCAACGACAACAGGTCGTCGACAAGCGCCTGACCGCGTTCGAGCGCACTCTCGGCCCCGACGAGCTGGTCGCTGTCGCACTCGGCTCGGGCCAGTTCGAGCCGTCCTTCGACCACGTTCAGCGGGTTCCGGAGGTCGTGGCTGACGACCTTCGCAAACTTCTCTAAGCGTTCGTTCTGTCGCTGTAGCTCTTCCTCGCGTTCCCGCCGCTCGGTGATGTCCCGCGCGATGTGTAACCCGGCGACGACGTCGCCGTCCTCGCGCACCGGCGCCGTGCGTATCTCGAAGACCCGATCCTCGTACGGCACCTCGACGCGCTCGGACCGTCCGGCCAGCGTCGCCTCGTGGATCGCCTCGATCGTCTCAACGAGCTCCTCGGAGAACCGTTCGACCTCGGAGACGCTGTGACCCACGATGTCGTCGGGGGCGGTGTCGAGCGGGTCGAAGCCACCTCCGGAGACGATCTCATACCGAAACTCGCCGTCGACGTAGAAGACGGCGCCGTTCGGAAAGTTCTCCGCGAGCGTCCGGTACCGAGACTCGCTCTTCGCGAGTTCCTGTTCACGCTGTTTCCGCTCGGTGATATCGGTGATGAACCCCTCCAAGGCGTCCAGTTCGCCGTCGTCCGCGTACACGCCCCGTCCGCGCTCCCACATCCACTTCGTCTCGCCGCCCTCGGTGATGATTCGGTAGGTGACCTCGAAGGTGTCGCCCGCGGAGAGTTCCGCTTGGACGGTCGCCCACATCTCCTCTCTGTCATCCGGGTGAAGGATGTCGTCGCCCCAGACGACCCCGCCGTCGCCTTCGATCGCGCCGGCGCTGTACCCGGTGAGGGCCTCGACTTCGCCCCTGACGGTCTCCATCGGCCACTCCGGTTCGTTCCGACATCGGTAAACCATCCCCGGAAGGTTGCCGATGAGCGTCTCTAACCGCCGCGTTCGATCCGCCGCGATACGCCGCGATCGGTGCGCCTCGACGGCGTTCAGGATCCGGTTGGCGAGGAGCGCGTACTGATCGGCGTTCCCCTTCTTCTGAATGTAATCGGTGACGCCGGCCGAGATCGCGTCGCTGGCGACCTCCTCGCTTCCCTTGCCGGTGTGGAGAATGAACGGGAGGTCGGGGTGATCGTCGCGGACGGCCTGGAGGAACTCGATCCCGTTCCGGCCCGGCATCTCGTAATCGGATATCACACAGTCGAACGCCTCGTCGGCAAGCCTCGCTGATCCCTCGGTCCCGCTCGGTACGATCTCGACGTCGAACCGGTCGTCTTCGCGTTCGAGAAAGGTCGCAGCCATCTCTGCGAACTCCGGCTCGTCGTCGACGTACAGGACGCGGATCGGTTCGGTTATCGGCTCCATCTGTGCTACCAATTGACGAATCATCGCGTCTGGAGGTGATAAATCCGGTGGCAACACTCGCATTTCACACGTTCAGTCGCCGATACCCCGCCTATCCGGCGGTCGCGTATCGACCCACGCTCGACACCCGACCGCGCGCTCTACACAGGGGCCGGATCCGCGAGCGGTCGCCGCCGTCGGTCGCCCGCATGTGCGCCCCGCGCCCTCGCTCGCTTCCGCGGGTGATCGTCTGACGTACTGTTTTCAGGGTGGACGACGTACCCCGCCCATGACCAGTCTCTCGGAGGCGTACGGCGGACGGGGGCACTCCGGGGTCGACCCGCGACGGCTGTACCTCGGCGTGGGGGCGTTCGCCGCGGGCGCGCTGCTCGTCGTCGCGGGCATCCTCGTGGCGGCGGAGGTGGCGGTGCCGGCGGGCTACAGCTCCGGCGCGGCCCGGGAGCTCGGCGGAATCCTCGGCGGCGTCGGCGTTCCTCTCGTGTTGCTCGGCGTGATGGCGGTCCTCCCGGCCGACCGCAACACCTACGCCGCGGCCGTCGTCGGCGCGGCCGTCATGTGCCTCGGCGTGGCGCTGTTCGCGCACGCGTACCCCCAGCAGTGGGTTGGCGGCCCGCGCCCGGAGCTGACCGACCTCACCCTCCCCACCGCCGGCGTCTACTTCCTCGGCGCCGCGACGACGCTGTGGAGCGTTTTCGTCGGCGTCGCCAACTTCAAGACCCGCAACGACCCCGGCGGCACCGTCACGATGGAGGTGACCCACAAGGGCGAGACGAAGGTCGTCGAGGTCTCCCGCGACCAGCTCGGGAGCCGCGGCGGCGTCGGCCTCCTCGGCGGGACCCCCGACGGCGAGATCGAGACGCAGACGAACCGCCCCGACGACGCCGAGAGTGACTCCCCGGGCGCCGCGCCGTCGCGTTCGAGCCCGCCTTCTGGAGGGAACTCGTCTGGAACGCCGCGCGGCACCGACCGGTCGGGCGGAGTGGGAACGCCGAACAGCGACGGAGCGGGAGCGCCGAGCGGCGCCGAGCGGTCGGACCGTCCGGGACGAACGAGTAGCGGGGGGCGCTCCGGGGCGAGCGGTCGCTCCGTCCCCGGGTCGCCGGGCGTGAGCGACGGCGGCAGCGCCGACAGCGACATCACCTCGCCGCTGGACGACGCGGGGCCGACGGACGGGCCGGAGTCCCCGACCACGCCGGAGTCCGCGCCCGCGCCCGGCTCTCCCGCGGCGCGTGACGGGCCCGGAGACGCCTACTGCGGCAACTGCGCGGAGTTCGACTACGTCCGGACCGACGACGGGATGCGCCCCTACTGCGGCCACTACGACGAGCTGATGGACGACATGGAAGCCTGCGACGATTGGACGCCGCGATAGTCTGCCACGTCGTCGCGAGCGCGCTGGCGACACCAAGAGACGGTCGGGTCGGGGCGGTTTCCCGACAGAAGAGCTAACTTGCGGAGCGTCGAGCGGACCCCATGGACGACCGCCGTACCCTCCTCGTCGCCGGATTCGTCGGAGCGTCGCTCTCGTATGTCTTCAACGTCCTCGCGTTTACCGGCGCGTTCGACGTGTTTCGCTGGGTCGTGTTCGCCGCGCTGTCCCTCGGGTTCACGTACGGATTCGACCGATTCATCGGCTGGCAGACCGCCCCGGCCTGACCTGTCCGACGGCGGGCGCCGCGGCTCGCCCTCGGCGCCGCCGTGGCGGCATCACACCGGTTCGGCCGACGGGAGTTGTGACTCGGCGACCGCGAACGCGAGCGTGCTCAACACGCCGATGAGCGTCCCCGCCGCGAGCGCCATCGCCAACTCCGAGAGCCCGAGCGCCGTCACGCCCGGCGCGTCCGGGAGGAAGAACCCCGACACCGCGAACAGCACGACGGCGATGGAGACCACGTAGAAGGGGGCGTTGAGGTAGCGCCACCGGAACCGGCCGGCGAGGTACTCGTCGGTGATCTGCCCGAGGCTGGAGGTGACGCCCGCGACGCCGAGCCACTGGACGAAGCCGTGGACGAACGCGGCGAGGGTGGTGCCGGCGGCGAGCGAGCTCCCCTGAACCCCGCCGACGGCGTCGACGGTCTCGACTCCCTGTACGCCGCCGACGACGACCAGCGCGAGCGCGACGACGTAGGTGACGAGGGTCACGCGGCCGGTGTAGAGGACGTTCCGGACGCTCTCCGCGGCGCCGTCAACGCTGTCTTCGAGCCCCAGCCCGCGGAACAGCGAGTAGAGCCCCACCGCGCCGGAGAGGATCCCCAGCACGGCCGCCCCCGCCACGTCGAAGAGGTTCGCGACCACGACGAGCGGGTAGATCAACAGCAGGACGCCGAGTGGAATGAGGATCGTGCCGCGGGTCTCCGGGTCGGCGAGGACCTGCTTGATCGTGTAGTACAGCGACTCGAGGTCCTGCGCCTGTCTGACGACAACGCGCCGCATCCCGTCGATCGGCATCCGCGACCGGATCACGGGGAGGACCGACTCGTCTTGTGCGCCGTCGGTGATCACGACCGCGGAGACCTCCTCGCTGGTCGACAGCTCGGCGAGCACGCGGTCGACCTCCTGGCCGACCGCGCGGTTCGCCTTCACGTCGGGACCGTCGACGCCGGTGACGGCGGCGACCTCGACGGCCTCGCCGTCGGCGGCCAGCTCGTCGTGGACGTTGACGCCTTGGAAGAGGACGTTGACGTCGGAGTCCTCGGGGTCGGCGGTCGCGAGCGCGACCGCGGCCTCGGTGACGTCCTCGTCGCCGATGACGGGCGTGGGGATCCCCGTCTTGCGGCCGAGGTCGTCGTCGAGGTCGACGCAGAGGACGAGCAGCATCGAACGGGGCTACGCGAGGGGACGACATATGTTTTCGGCTCGCGTCGCCCCTCCGCGTCGCACGCGATCCGCCGACTGCGTCGCCTCGCCGTCAGCTCTCGTCGGTCGGCTCGTGTTCGACCCCGTTCATCATCCGGCGGACGTTCTCGCCGTCGCTGAACGCGGCCGGGTACGCCGCCAGCGGGAGGACGAAGTCGTCCTCGACGCCGACCGGTTCGCCGATGTGGAGCTCCAGCTCGGTGGTCACGCCCGTCCCCTCGATCTCCGCATCGACCGTGTACACGACGACCGCCGTGTCGGTGTCGAGGACGCTCGTCGAGTATTCCGAGCCGCGCTCTAAGCCGCCGACGTTCTCGAAGCGGCTCAAGATGAGCTCGGCGCGCTCGCGGGTTTCCATCTCCGCGATCGGGTTGAGCGCCCGGCCGAGGACCTCTATCTGCGGCGTCGTCACCGCGGCGAACACGGCGGCCTGGTAGCGCTCGCCGAGCAGTTCGACCGCCTTGTCCTACTCCGCGACGGTGTTCGTCACCCGGACCTCTCGGGTCTGTCCGGCCGCCTCGACCTCTCGGGAGATCGTCTCGTCGGACACTTCGTTGAGCTCGTACCCGCTCTCCGAGAGCGTCGCGTCGGCCACCGTCGCGGTGCCGGCGGCGAACTCCGCGGGCCCGTCGCCGGTCGCGACGTCGAGCGCGGTACAGCCGGTGAGGCTCGCGAGGCCGACCGCACCGCCGGCCGCGAGCGCCCGGCGACGGGTGACCGCGTCGCTCGCGTTACTGTTCTCCGCGGCGTTCTCGGCGTTCGGGTTCCGGTTCATGGCCGCTACTGACACCATGCGGGGTACATACTTTGTGTTCGGTGCCGCTCCGCCGTGCCAACGGCTCTCTCGGGAGCGCGCGGTTCGGACGCTTTTTGAGGCCGCGGCCGGTAGGATGGGGTAGATGATCTCCAAGGGCTGCGAACAGTGCGCCAAGGGCGGGAAGATGGTGCTTTTCGTCTACGGCTACTGCGACCAGCGGGACTGCTTCTACTGCCCCCTCGGAGAGAACCGGAAGAACGTCACCGACGTGTACGCCAACGAGCGGAAGGTCGAGTCCGACTCCGACGTGATCGAGGAGGCCAAGCGTATGAGCGCGCTCGGCACCTCGATCACCGGCGGCGAACCGCAGGAGGCGATGGCGAAGACGACCCGGTACCTCGAACTGCTGAAAGACGAGTTCGGTGAGGACCACCACACCCACCTCTACACGGGCATCACGGGCGGCCGCGAGAACATGCGCCGCCTCTCGGAGGCCGGCCTCGACGAGATCCGCTTCCACCCGCCGCTGGAGATGTGGGGCGACATGCACGGCACCGAGTGGGAGGAGATCCTCCACATCGCCCGCGAGGAGGGGCTCACCCCCGCCTTCGAGATCCCCGGCATCCGCGCGGAGCCGGAGTTCTTGGAGTTCTTAGACGAGGGCGCCGCCAAGTTCTGTAACATCAACGAGTTCGAGATGTCCGACGGGAACTACCGCCGGATGCAAGAGGAGGGCTTCGAACTACAGGAGGGCCACATGTCCGCCGTCGAGGGGTCGAAGGACGACGCCATCCTCGAAGAGATGGCGAGCCACGAGAAGGTGTACTTCTGTACGTCGGTGTTCAAAGACGCCGCCCAACACCGCAACCGCCTCAAGCGGATGGCGAAGAACATCCGCCGCGAGTTCGACGAGGTGACCGACGACGGGACGCTCGTCTACGGGAAGGCGTTCGCCGACCCCGAGCGGTTCGAGGCGCTCGGCGTGCCCGAGGAGTTCTACACCGTCAAGTCGAACCACGTCGAGGTCGCGTGGTGGCTCCTCGAGGAGATGATCGAGGACGGCGACCTCGACGAAGGCGAGATCGTCGAACAGTACCCGACCGTCGACGGGACCGTCGTCGAGCGCACGCCGGTCGCCTGACCGGTTCCGCCGACTCCCCACCCCCGTCGCACCTCCTGTTCCGGTCGAATCGCTTGTCCCGCCGGTCCCGACTCCGAGGCCGCGCTCCGGCCCCCTCGCCGCCACTTTCCTCGCTACGCTTCGTGACATTTGGTACCACACTTATGTACTACCGGCACTTATTGCCGCGTATGGCCTCCGAAGAACCCGTATTCGCCGACGTGAGCATCGGACAGGCGGTGTACAACGAGGACGGCGAGCGGCTCGGGTCGATCCGCGGCGTCGACGACGACGGCTTCTACGTCGCGTCGCCGTCGAGCACCGACACGCTGGCGCTCACCGACGCCAGGGACGTGTTCGGCACCGCGTACGTGATGTGGCGCTGTTGGGAGTGCGGCGAGATGGGCGAGATCGGCGACCAGCTCCCGGCGAACTGCCCGAACTGCGACGCGCCGCGCGAGCAACTGTACTACTGGGCAGAGGACTGATCGACGCGCCGCGAGTGCGTCGACGCGGCGGCGCCGCTCAGGCTCGCTCGCCCTCCTCCTCGTGCGCCCCGTCATCCACCTTCTCTCGGAGCCGCTCGACCTCCGCTTCCAGCTCCGCGATCCGCTCGGCGTCGGGCCCTCCCGCTCCGGACGCACCGTCCTCGGACCCGTCGTCAGACCGAGTCGTGAGGTAGAGCACCGCTCCCCCGACGAGAACGAGGGGGACCCCGAACAGGAGGACGGCGATTATCAGGACGATCACCAGCTCCGGACCGCCGGGGACGCCGCCGAACGCGAGGGCGAGAGGGACCATACGCCGCCCACTCGGGCCCGTGACTAAAACGGATCGGCGGCGAGGGCCCTTCGCCCGCCGGTTCACTCCGCGTCGACGAAGTCCGCGAGGTTCGCCTGTAGCCCCGCCGCCAGCGTCGACTTCCGGCGGAGCCGGCCGAGCGAGACGGGCAGGTGGTCGGCGACGCCGCGGACCGCCTCGCCGAACGTCTCCGCCGTCCCCCGCTCCCCCTCGAAGGCGTCGCGGACGGCCTCGCGCACCTGCCACACGCCGACCGGACCCCAGTAGTCGTCGGAGACGTGGCGCACGACGAGCGCCTTCGCCTGCCGGCCGCGGTCGTCGAGGTGTTCCAAGACGCCCAGCCGCGCCGCGTAGTATGCGCCCGCCGTCTCCTCGACGTAGCCGGTCCGTCCCTCGCGGCCCTCGCTCGCGGCCGCGAGGTACACCCCCGCTTCGGGGTCCGGGTTCCAGATCGACCCGGGCGACTTCATCTCGACGAGCTCGTACTCCCACCGCCCCGGCACCAAGATCACCCAGAAGGCGTTGCCGAGGTACTCGTTGCGGTGGACCTCGATCCGGTCGACCGTCGGGTTGTCGCGGATCGACCCGCGGAGGAACTGGCCGACCGTGTCGTCGACGGCCGTGATCGACCAGCGCGTCGGGACGAGCCGACGGTTCTCGCCGCGCCCGAGCGCCCCCGCCGAGAGGATCGTGTTGATCTCGTACACGTCGAACCCGCGACGGTAGAGGTACGTCATCGCCCCCTCCGCGCGCCAGTCGTCGTCTTCGAGCGTCTTCTTCACCGGCCGCGGGACGTGCGGGTTCTCGCCGAGGTCGGCCGTGCGCGCCGCCGCGCGCGGCCCGGTCGGCGTCTTGATGTCTTCCGTGCCGACCTCGAAGTCGAGGTCCGGCCGGCCGTCGAGCCCGATTTCCACGTCGACCGGCCGGTCCGCGATGGCGATCTCGCGCTGGACGCCCAGCCAACCGTCCCACGCGTCGTGAACGCTCTCGGCCGGTCCGCCCTCGCCGACCGACTTCACCCCGCCGCTCGCCCCCGCGTCCGCCACGTCGACCCCCCGCGTCGAGTTGAGCAGGCTCGTCCGACGGTCGAACACGTCAGAGATGGAGACGCCCTCTTCGTACCACGCGGCGGAGGTCTCGAACGCCTCGGCCCGCTCCTCGCGGCCGACCGGCGAGAGCAGGCCGGTCGAGACGTTCGGGTAGTCGGCGCGGCCGACGAAGATTGACGGCGAGACGCTCCCGACGACGGCGTCGTCGGAGACGTGCTCGTCGAAGCGCCGCTCGAAGGAGTCGAGGTGATCGAGGATGCCGTAGTCCTTCTCGCTCGCGAGGCGCCGCCGCTCGGCCCGCTCGTTCGCCTCGTACTCGATGAACTCGTCGAGCCGCATTCGCCGACCGTAGGGGCGAGTCGGACTTGACGGTGTCGCCGCCGCGGCCCCGCGGCGCGGGACGGTCAGGTCGAGAGCGACGTGACGCCGGCCGGGAGTTCGGCCCCGAGGGTCCACTTGTCGCCCTCGCGGCGGATCAGCGGGGCCGACGCCTCGGGCGCGAACCCGTCCTCGTCGACCCGCATCGTCCCGCCGACGAGCGCCCCATCGACGACCGCCCAGGAGATCGCGAACGCCGGATCGGCGGCGGGCAACGGATCGGCGACGGCGTCGAACGCGGGGTCGTCCGCGGCCGCCGAGAGGGTCACGCCCGCGGGCGCCTCCGGTCCCCAGCGGTTCGCGCTGGCGTAGAGGCGGCCGTCGTGGACGACCGACTCCCGGAAGTAGTTCGCCCAGAAGTCGCGGAAGTCGGTATCGAGCCGGTACCACCGGTCGCCGCCGTCCGTCCGATAGAGCCCGTTCCCGGTGGCGGCGACCACGCCCCCGCCACCGAGCACGCGCAGGTCGTGGACGTCGTCGTGGACGCCCTCCCCGTACCGCCGCCAGAAGTCGCCGCCGAACGCGTAGACGCCGCCGGGCTCTAACCCCGCGAGGACGCCGTCGTCCGGGTGGACGGCCAGCGTCCTGACGCTCGGCGCCCCGCTCGGCGCGCGGTCCCGCCAGCGGTCGCCGTGCGGGTGCGCGCCGAGGTCGCCGACCAGGTCGAAGCGCCACCCGTCGGTCGCCGGTCGCGCGCGCAGCACGTCGGCGTCGCCGGTCCCGACCAACACGGTCTCGGGGCCGGCGAGCACGGAGACGGGGTCGTCCGGGCCGTCGAGCGGTCGCCAGTCCTCGCCGTCCGGCGACCGGAACAGCCCGTCGGCGGTCGCGGCGAGCCGCGCGTCGCCGCTCGGTGCGACCTCGTGGACGCGGCCGCACTCGGCCGTCCGCGTCGGGTCGTCGTGCGGTCCGTCGAGCCGATACAGTCCGCGGTGGGTTCCGCAGACCAGCATGTCTCGCGATTGAACGTCGAGGAAAAAAACCGTGCCGCTTCCGCGGGGCCGTTAGCTGTGGATCCCCATCGCCTCGATCTGCTCTTGGTACCGATTCCGGATGGTGACCTCGGTGACCTGCGCCACGTCGGCGACCTCGCGCTGGGTCTTCTTCTCGTTACAGAGCAGCGACGCGGCGTAGATGGCGGCGGCGGCGTAGCCGGTGGGGGACTTCCCGGAGAGCAGCCCCTGCTCGGCGGTCGTCTCGATGATCTCGTTCGCCTTCGACTGGACCTCCTCGCTCAGCTCCAGCTCCGAGGAGAACCGCGGGACGTACTTCTTCGGGTCGACCGGCCGCATCTCCAGCCCGAGCTCCTGGGAGATGTAGCGGTACGTCCGGCCGATCTCCTTTCGGTCGACACGAGACACCTCAGAAATCTCCTCCAAGCTCCGGGGGATGCCCTCCTTGCGGCAGGCGGCGTAGAGGGCGGCGGTGGAGACGCCCTCGATGGAGCGGCCGCGGATGAGGTCCTCGTTGAGCGCGCGTCGATAGATGACCGAGGCGACCTCCCGCACCGAGCGCGGGACGCCGAGCGCGCTCGCCATGCGGTCGATCTCCGAGAGCGCGAACTGGAGGTTGCGCTCGCCCGCGTCCTTGGTTCGAATTCGCTCCTGCCACTTTCGCAGTCGGTGCATCTGCGAGCGCTTCTTCGACGAGATAGAGCGCCCGTACGCGTCCTTGTCCTTCCAGTCGATCGTCGTCGTCAGCCCCTTGTCGTGCATCGTCTTCGTCGTCGGGGCGCCGACGCGCGACTTCTCCTGCCGCTCCGAGTGGTTGAACGCGCGCCACTCCGGGCCGGGATCGATCTGCTCGTCTTCGATGATCATCCCCGTCTCCTCGTGTATCAGCTCCCCGTCGGCCGTCCGAGTGAGATCCTCCGGATCGAAGTCCTCGGGGTCCAGTTCGTCGACGTCTTCGATCGCCTCGACGTCGATCTCGTCTTCCTCGGCGTCCTCGTCCCCCACGCGCTGCCGGTCGTGATCCCGTTGCCGGGTGGGCCGTGTCATCGCATTTATATGCTATCCAATCCGTTTAACTTAAAAGTTCGTTACCGTGTGGGTCGTTGGCACACCTTCGTGCGACGTCCAGTCGGACGCGGATTCGTCGGAACACCCCTCGGACGCCGCGGGTTCGCCCCCCGGCCCGTCCAGTCGGTCAAGCGACTCCGGCGGATCGACCGCGTCGACCGCTTCGCGGACCGCGGCGAACGCGTCGACGAGTCGCTCGATCAGCGACGTCTTCCCCGACCCGCGCGGGCCCGCGACGCCGACGACGGTCGGGAGGGTGCGGTCGGTTCCCCGCGCGTCGTCGGCCGCCCGCGACTCTCCGGCCGCGGACCCGTCCGTCGCGCCAGCGTCTCGCGTCGCGGGACTCATGCGTCGGTACCCGGTTTATGCCCTCGCGTTTCACTCGCTGCCCGGCTCCGACCCGTCTCCGCCCACGGTCCCCGGCACGGGGTCGGCGTCGGGCGGGAGCGCGACCGGCGCGAGCGCCGCGAGGTCCCTGACGGCCTGCGAACTGTCGAATCCCGGGCCGACGAGCCGCGGGAGGCCGTCCGCCGGGCCGTCGAGGCGCTCCGTCGCGACGACGGCGTCGAGCGCCTCTCGCACCGCGACGTGCGCGCGGTACCCGTCCGCGGACTCGACGCGGAGGTGGGTCGTGTCCGGCGGCGCCCCGTCGAGGAGCGGCCCGACCGGCACGCCGCGCCACTCGCCGCCGAACTCGGACCCGGTCGCGCACCGGTAGCAACAGGTGACGACGACGGTGCCGCACCGCTCTCGAACGGCGTCGAGCGACGCCAGCAGGTTCGACTCGACGTTCGACGCGGTCATCGCGTCGTGATCGAGGGACGCACCGCCCGTGTCGGCTGCGCCTCATCCGTTCGGGCTTTTTTCCCGGCGGCGGACGGACAGCCCTTTGTCCGGCGAGCGCGGAGTCCGGCCGAATGCCGACGATCGACTGCGACCCGGCCGCCGCGCGCGAGCGCCTCGCCGACGCGGGCGTTCGGATCGACGAGGGCAACACGCCACACGAGCGGTGGCGCGCCGACCGCGACGGGGCCGTCGCGGTCGCGTACGACGACAAGGTCGTCGTCCAGGGGAGCGACCCCACCCGCCTGACCGCCCTGCTGCGCGACGGCGGCGGGCGCGCGCACGTCTACTTCGACGGCGCCTCCCGCGGCAACCCCGGTCCGGCCGCGGTCGGCTGGTGTCTGGTCACGTCCGACGGGGTCGTCGCCGAGGGCGGCGAGCCGATCGGCCGCGCGACGAACAACCAGGCCGAGTACGCCGCGCTGGTCCGTGCGCTGGAGGCGGCCGACGAGTACGGCTTCGACGCGATCGACGTCCGCGGCGACTCGGAGCTGATCGTCAGGCAGGTCCGCGGCGAGTGGAACACCAACGACCCGGAACTCCGCGAGCGTCGCGTCCGGGCCCGGGAGCTGCTGGAGCGGTTCGACCGGTGGTCGATCGCGCACGTACCGCGGGAGATAAACGAACGCGCCGACGATCTGGCGAACGAGGCACTCGATGACGCGAACTGACGACGAACCGCCGGAGTGGGCGAAGGAGCGCGCGCGGGAGATGATGGACGCGGCGGCGGGCGAGGGGGCGGACGACTCCGCGACCGCGGAAACGCCCGAACCCGACGACGAGCGCGTCCCGGACGTCCCGGTCGAGGCGGTCGACGAGGCGGAGCGGCTCACGCGGCTCGCCCGCGAGGCCGAGTCCGCGGAGCCGACGCCGGAGATCGAGCAGGCGGCCGACCAGTACCGGGAGCGGCGCGACGCCCTCGCTGCCGAGTACGGCTACACCGCGCGCGTCCGCGACGAGGACGACGCGCTCGTGTTGTACCCCGACGAGTGGATGGACGACGGGACCGTCCAGCTCGACCGCGTCGAGGACACCGAGCGCGCCGTCGAAGTGTCGCTGTCCGGCCCCGGCGACGCCGACCGCTACCGCGAGGTGGCCGCGTACAACGAGGCGGTCGCCGAGGCCGTCGCCGAGCGGGAGGCGGACGTCCACGCCCGGACCGCCGAGACGTTCGCGGCGTTCATGAGCAACCACTACGTCCGCCCCGTCGACGACGCCACGCCGGCGATGCGTACCGAGTTCCGAGAGGAGTATCTGGTCCGCAACGGCTGGCCGACCGACGAGCAGCTCGCCGCGGTCGACGAGTCGCTGTCGGTGATCGAGTCGGTCGCGGCCGGGGTCGACGGTCCCGCCGCGGACGCGGGCGCCGCCGATCCCGACGGCGCTGACGGCGGCGACGAGGCCGGCGGTCGCGGAGACGACCATTCGACGTAGCGGCGACTCAGCGGAAAGAGAACGCGGCTTTCGCCGCGCCGTGTGCCAAAATGTTCGTTCGGTGTTCGGTGCCGCTCGCCGCGCCGGCGTCGCGTCCGGATCTCGTTACTCAAGCAGCGCCCGGACCTCGTCTGCGCGTTCCTCGTCGGTGACGAAGCGGTCAAGGACCCACTCGATCTGGTCGAGGACGACGTCGTGGCCCGCGTCGGTGAGCTCGTACTGGTTCGTCCGCTTGTCGAGTTCGCTCTTCTCGACGAGCCCGTGGTCGACGAGGTCGTCGAGGTTGGGGTACAGGCGACCGTGGTTCACTTCGGAGCCGTAGTACGCCTCGAGCTCCCGCTTGATGGCGAGACCGTACATGGGCTCCTCGGCCAGGATACTGAGGATGTTCTGCTGGAACGCGGTGAGATCGCTCGCGGCTGTCGACTCATCAGGGACTGATTGTGCCTCTGACATGGTAGTAGGGAGGGCGCTCGAACTTATAATCCTTCTCAACAGTCACTATCATTGCGATGCGTCACTTCCCGGATTTATCCGAGTGCGTCGGTAGGCGCGCTCTCTCGGCGGATGCGCGTTCGATCCGGCGGCTCGGGGCGTTCGACCGATCGATTCCGCGTCCGCTGGTACGCCGACGATCCGTCAGCCAGAATTGGTGTTCGGCGTCCGATCGAAACCCCCAAATCCGGCGCTCGGCCCGCTCCGGGCCGGTGATGCCCGATCCGCCGATGACGACTCCGGACGGCTTCGGACGGCGTGCGCCCGTGCGATCCCGAAAGGACTTTGCCCGACATCCACCCATCATCAGGCACATGGCCAACCTCTGGGAAGATCTCGAGACGGGACCGAACGCGCCGGACGAGATCTACGCCGTCGTCGAGTGCCTCAAAGGCGAGCGGAACAAGTACGAGTACGACAAGGACATTCCCGGCGTCGTCTTAGACCGGGTGCTCCACTCGAACGTCCACTACCCGTACGACTACGGCTTCATCCCGCAGTCGTACTACGACGACGAGGACCCCTTCGACGTGATGGTGCTCGTCGAGGACCAGACGTTCCCCGGCTGCGTCGTTGAGGCCCGCCCCGTCGCGCTAATGAAGATGGACGACGACGGCGAGCAGGACGACAAGGTGATCGCGGTGCCGACCGAGGACCCCCGATTCGACCACATCGAGGACCTCGACGACATCCCCCAGCAGACCCTCGACGAGATAGACGAGTTCTTCGCGACCTACAAGAACCTCGAGGCCGGCAAGGAGGTCGAAACGCTCGGCTGGGAGGACAAACAGGCCGCGAAGGACGCCATCGAACACGCGCAGGACCTGTACGACGAACAGATCGCGTAACGCTGTATAACCGTAGCGCATCCGACGTCCGCATACGGATGCGTTATGCCTATGGGTAATTTTTAGGGTGTCGTTCGCCTAGCATCTAATAGAGCCATGAGCGCCACCACGCCCTCCGTCGGCATCGACCACCCGACGGTCGTTCCCGCGAACTTCGACCCGGACGACGACGCCGACGACGCGGCCGAGGACGGCGACGACGCGTAGCGGCCTCCGCGTCTCTTCTCAGGCGCGCTCGACGACCGTCGAGAGCCGCGTCGCGTCGGCTCGCAGCGACGCGAACGCGTCGTCGACCCAGTCCACGACTGCGTCGTCGGTCGACTCGATGACGCATCGCGGGTTGTTCTGCTCGTCGTACGCGGCCACGCAGGCCACGTCACCGCAGCGGAAGAGCCCGTATTCGATCGGCTCGGCGCTGACGTACACCTCCGCGGCGTCGTCGTCCAGCGCGCGGTCGGTCGCGGGTTCGAACTCCGCGACCGACGTGTCGGCCGCGTCGCGGTCGATGATCAGCTCCACGTTCGCGCCGTCGTCGAGCGCCGCGGCCGCCGCGTCGTTGAACTGCCGGATGACGACCGGGGAGACGGCCCGGATCTCGCCGCCGTGGTTCTCGTGGAGGAGCTCCGTCAGCCGGTCGACGACCGCGAGGGGGTTCTTCTCGGACGCGACGGTGATGTCGCTGTCGGGGATCCCTTCCGGCGGGAAGTCGACGCCGGCCCGTTCGAGGGTCTCGGCGAACCCGCCGTACCGCTCGCCGCGTTCGACCTCTGTAAGGAGCGTCTCGTAGGCGTCGTGGACGCGCTCGCCGGTCGGCGTCACCCGGTAGGCGGCGTCGCGTTTCACCACCCAGTCCCGCTCGCGGAACCCGCCGAGGATCCGTTGGATCGTCGTTCGGGTCGCGTCGACCGCGTCGGTCAACTCCGCCGGGCGCCGCGGGTCGTCGCGTAGCGCCCGGAGTATCGCGACCCGAACGGGCGAGCCGGCGAGGTACTGTGCGCCGCCGTGTCCGTCCTCGGCCCTCATCGTGTGATCCGTGTGTACGGGTACCGCCCTGTTAATCGTACCGCGTCGCAGTCGGAAGTGTCCGAGCCGAATCCCCCGTTTGGCCCTTGAATCGCCCCTCGGTCGGCTCAGTCCCGATGGCGGAACGAGACGACGGTGCCGACGGTGTCCTCGCCGGCGATGCGCTCCGTCGTGACGGTCACGGTCGCGAGCGCGTCCGCCCCGAGCGCCTCCTCGATCACCGCCCGGAGCGCGTCGGGATCGGCGCCCTCCTGAATCACCGGTACGCGGACCTGTCGGCGGTTGACCGCGACGTTTCCGAGGTTGTACTCCGTGTGCTCGAACGCCTCCCGGATCGCCGCTTCGATGTCGGTCATGGCACCGTCCCTTCCGCGCCGCGCGGTGAAAAAACGCGGTCCTCGGTGGATCCCGCGACCGCGCCGGTTCTCAGCCGCTGTCGATCGGAGCAGAACGAGCGATTTCTCGGCGTTCAGCGGCCATACCAATTTAATACAAACTATTTACACTTCAAATATCTCTATAATACAACCGCAGAACAATCTTAATATTTATTTATCCTGATACTTTCCGAATATGCACGAAAGTGTGGCGGAATACGTGGCAGAGCACCCGAAAATGGCCGGCGTCCTGTTCACCGCGCTGCTGCTGCTGACGCAGGCGGCGCCCGCTGCGGCGAACGCGATGGCCTCCAACCCCGGTCCGTGATTTAAAGTTCCACTCGGTCGCTCCAAGTCAGCTTTTCCCCAAGAAATATCGGTAGAGTCTCTAGCTCAACAAACTGATTAATCGATTCTTTGCTGGCCGAGTCCATGTGAATATGACTTGGAACATAATATGAACTGTTGATTGTATCCACATTGGGCGTGGTCATTGTTCCGACTCCATACGGGCCATTCGGGTACGAATCGATTTCCATGCTATACAATCCATCATCTGACTTTGCCAATTGTACGACAGGAGCAATTCCGCTCCGACTCTGACAGATCGTCGTCCCGCCGTCGCCGACCACAATATACTGGTGACCCGTGATCAACTCCCGCTTCGCGACGTGAAGTGCGGTCCGGAGGTTGAACCCGCTGTTCATCAGGCGGGCGATGATCCGACCGAGCGTCGTTGCGGGGGAGTTCGCCACGTCTGAGAGGCTGACGATGCCGCCGCGCGAGCCGCGGTGGACGAGGGCCTCGCCTTGCTGGTAGGACTGGCAGGCGTTCAGCAGGAAGGCGCTGACGCCGATTTTGAGGTCTTCGTCCGTCAGGTCGAGGTAGCTGTCGGCGCACTGCATTCCGCGGTCGTCGACGTGGCCGATGTAGTGGAGGAAGTCGACGTCCGACTCCAGCACCTCGCGCATCTCCGCGCGGGTGAGGTCGTGGCGCACCTCGATATCGAACTGGACCATGTCGCGGAGCCCGTAGAGGTCGGCGACGTTGCCCTCCTCTCGCATCTGCTCGTCGTTACAGACGACGAGGACGGAGATGCGCGACTGCTCGACCCGGCCCGCTTCGAGCCGGCGGTGGTACGCGTCGAGCGTCGCTTTGTTCGCGTCGAGCGGGACGCCGTCACCGACCCACGCGTGCTCGACGGTGTCGACAGGCTCCGGTCGGACGAACTCTGTCTGGGCCGAGACGGCGCCGCGTTCGGCGGAGGCGTCGGCGCCGCGGGTAGTCCCCGCGCTCGTGTCGGCCGTGCTCTCGGCGCCAGCGCTCGCGCCGCCGCGCACGAACTCGGCGTCGCCGAGGGCGCCGCCGTCGGGCGCGACGCCGCCGACCGGGACCTCTCGCCTCGTGGCCGCCGACGGGCTTCGGTCCGCGCCGCCGAAGAAGCCGACGCCGACGCCGCCGTCGTCGTCAACCGGTGTGACGGTCTCCGGCGAGCGGACAATCGACAGCTCGCCGGCAACGAACGGGAGCATCTCCACGTTCTCCGGGTCGGGACGGACGTCCGTCGTCAGTGTCCACTGCGGCAGTTCGGGCTTGATATCTTCGAAGGGGACTTCGAGGTACTCGCCGAGTCGCTCCGCGAGCGGCAGGTTGTACAGCCGCTTCCAGTCGAGGTCGAGGTCCGTCGTCTCGCGCTCGTGGAGGTCGACCGGGTAAAATCCCTCCGTGCGGGCGAGACCGCTCTTCGGTAGACTGGCGGAACTAGCGGAATACATTGACAGCGATACAGTCCACGAGACTGTGGATCGGTGCCCCAGTAAGGTTCAGTGACCGGAGGAAGCCGTAGGTCCGAGCGGCCTGCTCCAAGCCCTGCTTGGACAGGCCGCGGAACTTCGCCAACCACGGTTGGAGCAGTGACCAGAGACACTCTACCTGGTTCGTGTGGACGCCTTTGTCGGAGACGTACCTCTCGTCGTGGACAACGTATTGGTGATCGTGCTCCATGCCTCGGTAAGCTGGCAGTCCATCGGTCCAGACCTCTCCCAGCGGCTGGGAGAGGTCGTCTGCTTCCTCGATAACTGGCCCAAGATCATCTTCATAGTCGCTTCCTTCCTGAGCTGAGACCACGCGAAGCACGTCGCGGCACGCCGCGACGAGCGTCAGTTCGTCACCCTGATTCCCCGTCCAGCGGGTACGTCCACCCTCGGGCGACCCGC
>NZ_NEWJ01000024.1:0-37913 GCF_002135045.1 Halorubrum sp. SD683 | reverse complement strand
GGAAATGTGTATAGGGGACAGCGACGGCCCCCGCCGCCCCGGCCGCAGTCAGGAACCGCCGTCGGGTGTGTGGCCGAGCGCGTCGCCGCCGTGTCCTGCTTTCGTCGTCGGTCATCACTCGGTTGTTGTACTCGGTGGTTACATAAGGGATCCGGGTCGGGGCGACACCGATTTCCCCGTCGCGGCCGTCGAATTCGTATGAAGCAGCGTCCGACGAACGGATCTGCAGCGACGCCGCCCCCACGCGAGACGACCACCCGACGCCGCCTGCTCGCGGGCGGCGCGGCGGTCGGCGTCGCCGGGCTCGCCGGCTATCTCGGCGCCCGCGACGGGCCAGTCCCGGCCCCCGAGGTGACGAGCGACCGGATCGACGACTGGCGACGGACCGACAAGTTCGAGCGGACGGTGTTCGATCGGTCGTACGGTCCCGTCACCGTCCGGGCGCTCGAACACACGGGAATCTACGAGTACGCGCCCGTCGCGGACGCGCTTGCCGAGACGCTCGGCGGATCCGGGTCGCCGGTCGTCTTCTTCGCGACGCGGATCGACCTCCGGCCCGCCGTCGACCGACTCCCGGCCGAGATCGGCCGCGAGCGGATCATGCGCGAGGTGGAGGCGGCCGCGACCGACGCCTTCCGCGGGCAGCTCCGGAGCGCCGGCATCGAGAACGTCGAAATCGCCGACGAGGGGATCTCCACCGTCCGGTCCGGCAACACGGCGACCGTGTGGCGGCTGACTGGCGAGTACGCGCTCGACGGCGAGGTCCCGCTCCCGGACGGGACCGCCGCGGGACTCGATCGACCCCTCGACATCGGGGCCCGCCTCGGCGTCTGGCACGACGGAACCAACGTGATAGTCGCCGGCGGCGCGTATCCGACCGATCCCCTTCTCGACGCCTTCGACGCGGCGCTGCCGGACTCGATCGACGCCGAGAGCGCTGTGCGACGGCTCGCCGGCGCCGAGAGCGCCGAGGCGCTCGCGACCGACCCCGCCGCCTACGACGAGGACGTCTCGCAGTTGCTCATCTCGGTGGTGTGAGCCGACGGCCCCCCGGAGCCCCCCGCTCGGCCCTCCTTCCGCCTCGAACCGACCCGTTTAATCGCCGTCGCGGGCTTCAGTCCCGTATGAGCCACTTCTCGGAGTTCGAAGTGATCCCCGCCGTCGACGTACAGGACGGCGAGGTCGTCCAGTTGGTCGGCGGCGAGCGCGGGACGGGCAAGCGCTACGGCGACCCCGTCGCGGCCGCCGAGCGCTGGGTCGAGGCGGGGGCCGAAACCCTCCACCTCGTCGATCTCGACGGCGCGTTCGAGGGCGAGCGCGTCAACGCCGGCGCGCTCGAGTCGGTCGTGGACGCGGTCGGCGGCGACGGCGCGGACGCGGTCGGCCTCCAGCTCGGCGGCGGCATCCGGGCCGCCGAGGGCGCGCGCGCGCTGCTTGACTTGGGGCTCGACCGCGTCATCCTCGGGACCGCGGCGGTCGAGACCCCGGATATCGTCGCGGAGATCGACGAGACCCACCCGGGGAGCGTCGTCGTCAGCCTCGACGCGAAGGACGGCGAGGTCGTCGTCTCTGGCTGGACCGAGGGGACCGGGCTCGACCCCGCCGAGGCCGCCGCCCGCTACGAGGAACTGGGGGCCGGCGCGATCCTCTTCACGAACGTCGACGTGGAGGGGCAGCTGGATGGGATCGACCGCGAGGCGGTCGCGAGCGTCGTCGAGGCCGTGGATATCCCGGTTATCGCGTCCGGGGGCGTAGCGACGGTCGAGGACGTTATTGATCTAAAAGAGGCCGGCGCGGCCGCCGTCGTCGTCGGCACCGCGTTATACGAGGGCGAGTTCACGCTGCGCGAGGCGCAGGACGCGGCGGACGAGATTTAAATCGACTTCGCATTTACCGTTGATTGCTTATAATAACTGACTGCGGATCGCCGGCGAACACCGCCAAAGCCCCAGCCGCGAGGACTCGCGCGCCTCGTTGCGCGCTTCACTCGGTCGCTCACTCCGTTCGCTCCCTCGCTCCAGTGCTTACGTCGTCGTGCTTCGTCCTCGCGGCTGCCCCTTTGACTCCCACCCGACCGCACCGCAACCGCGCCTCACACCTCCCCAGCCTCGCGGCTCCCTCCGCTTCGCTCCGGTCGCCGCGTCCCTCGCGCGCGCTGCCTCGCGGCCGCCGGTGGCGACCGCTCGCAGGCACGCGCCACCGCACCGCCCGTTTATAACCATTCCCTCGACTCCCGCACCACGTCCGCTCCTCTCTCGCGGATCCGGAACCCCGCCACACCCGCAACCGACTTACGAATCCCCCGCGACGGGCCGGTATGAGCGACCACGACCGGACCGCGGCCGTCACCCGCGAGACGAGCGAGACGACCATCGAACTCACGCTCGCGGTCGACGGCGACGGCGACAGCGAGGTCGACACGGGGGTCGGCTTCTACGACCACATGCTCGAATCGTTCGCGAAGCACGGCCTCTTCGACCTGACCGTGCGCTGTGACGGCGACTTGGACATCGACGACCACCACACCGTCGAGGACGTGGCGATCTGCCTCGGCGAGGCGTTCGACGAGGCGCTCGGCGACAAGCGCGGCATCCGGCGGTACGCCGACCGCCGCGTCCCGCTCGACGAGGCGGTCGCGAGCGCCGTCGTCGACGTGGCGGGGCGGCCGTACTACGAGTTCTCCGGAGAGTTCTCACAGGAGTCTGTCGGGGAGTTCACCAGCGTCATGGCCGACCACTTCGCGCTCTCCGTAGCCCACAACGCCGGGCTGACGCTCCACGCCGCGGTCGAGCGCGGCGACAACGCCCACCACGAGGTCGAGGCGCTGTTCAAGGCGCTGGCGCGCGCGCTCGACGACGCCACCCGGCTCGACGAGCGCCGCAGCGACACGCCAAGCACGAAGGGCGAGCTCTGAGGCGGCGTCCCTCGGGGTCACTCGGGCGCGGCGAACTCGTTGTACTCCCCGTTGTGGTATACGAGCTCGCCCGTCTCTTCCAGCTCGTGGAGCAGGTCGAACACCTCGCTGTACTCGTGTTCGCGGTCGTACTCGACCGCCAGCCGCTGGACGACCACCCCCGGCGTCACCGCCGCGGCCTCGTGTTCTCGGACGATCCGGACCACGAGCCGCCCGAGTTCCGCCCGTTCCGAGTCCATCTCGTGACGACGTTCGGCCGGGGTCGGCAAAACTGTCCGGGTCCGGGACGCGCCCGGTTCGCGTCCCGTCCGGACTCGGTTCGCGTCCGGTTCGCGTTCCGCCGACAACTTATCACACTGCGAACCGTTGGCAGGGCCGTATGGAACTCCGCTGTGAGGGCTGCGCCGGCTGCTGCGTCGACTGGCGTCCGCTCGATCCGGCCGCGGCGGGCTCAGACCGCACCGGGCCTCGTCCCCCGCTCGACGACACCTACGACCTCGTCCCGCTCACCCGCGACGAGGTCGTAGGCATCGTCGACGACGGCCTGGGCGACGCCCTGGTCCCCCGGCTGTTCGAGCCGGCCGAGCGCGACGAGCGCGTTCGGATCGACGGGACCGACCTCGCCGCGATCGACGGCCGCCCCGTCTTCGTCGTCGGCCTCCGGAAGCCCCCCAAACCGGTCGCACCGATCGGGACCGACGAGCCGCGCTGGCTCGGCGCCTGCGCCTTCCTCGACCCGACGACGCTCCAGTGCCGGATCCACGGCGACGACCGCTACCCGCGCACCTGTTCGAGCTACCCGGGTCACAACCTCGAACTCGACGCCGAGACCGAGTGCGAGCGCGTCGAGGCCGCCGGGGGCGGGGACCGGCTCCTCGACGACGAGCCGGCCGACGACCTCCCGGCGCCCGCGTTCGGCCCGCAGGCGCTCGGCGCAACGGTGTTCGCGTACCCCGACCCGGAGGACCTCGACGGCGTCGTCGCCCGGCTCCGCGACGGCGGGGCGACCGCCGACGACCGCGCCCGCTTCGCCGGCGCCGCCGTCGGCTCTCGCCCCGGATCGCTGTCGGTGACGCGCGACCGCATGGCCGAGGCTCGGGACGACGCCCGCGAGGCCGACTCGTGGGTCGGGTCCGCGATCCGCGAGTGGACGGAGCGCGCCGGCGCCGACGGCGAGCGGGTCGGCCTCGACCGCGACGCGCGCGACCGCCTCGCCCGCGCCGTCGAGGACGACGCCGGCGCGCCCGGCACGCCCGGCTGGGACGCGGAGCGATAGGGGACGCGCCGACCGTCCTCGGTCGTGTGTTCGCGCCGCCTTCTCGCGCGCACGCACACGCGCGTGAAGCTTACCCGTCTCCGGACCCTCCGTTCGAACATGGACGAACGAGCCCCGACTGACGAGCCGGTCGAGTACGCGCGAGAGGACGTGTCCGTCCTCGTCGTGGGCGCCGGCGCCGCCGGCGCGCGCGCGGCGATCGAACTCGCCGAGCGCGGCGTCGACGACGTGCTCGTCCTCGGGAAGCGCGGACACGGCGACGCCCACACCACGTGGGCTCGGGGCGGGATCAACGGCGCGCTCGGGACCCACGACCCCGAGGACTCGCCCGCGATCCACGCGGCGGACACCCTCAACGAGGGCCACCTGATCAACGATCCCGGGAAGGTCGAGACAGTGACCGCGCAGATGCCCGAGCGGCTCCGCGAGCTCGACGACTGGGGGATGGCGTACTCCCGCACCGACGACGGCGCGATCGACCAGCGGTTCTTTGGCGCGCAGTCGTTCCGCCGGACCGCCTTCGCCGGCGACCACACCGGCGAGTCGCTGCTGAACACGCTCGTCGACCGCGCGCAGGCGCTGTCGGTCCCCTACCGCGAGAACGTGATGATCACGAAGCTGGTCTCCGACGGCGAGGCCGTCCACGGTGCGGTCGGCTTCGACATGGACGACGGCGAGTTCGTGCTGTTCAACGCGGGCACCGTCGTTCTCGCCGCCGGCGGCCACGCGGCGATCTACAACCGGCACACCTCCCGCGACGACGAGAACAACGGCGACGGCGCGGCGCTGGCCTTCGACGCCGGCGCGTCGCTGATGGACATGGAGTTCATGCAGTTCCACCCGACGGGGATGGCCGTCGACGAGGCCGACCCCGAGTGGGCGCCGTGGAGCGGCCGCCTCGTGACCGAGGCCGTCCGCGGCGAGGGGGGCCGCCTGTTCAACGCCGAGGGCGAGCGGTTCATGGAGCGCTACTCTCCGGACCAGATGGAGCTCGACGCCCGCGACGTGGTCGCCCGCGCCATCGCCCGCGAGATCGGCGAGGGGCGCGGCACGGAGCACGGCGGCGTCTACCTCGACATCTCTCACCGCGACGCCGACTTCATCCAAGAGCGGCTCCCCAGAATGTACGAGCGGTTCCAAGACCTCGGCGTGGACATGGCCGAGGAGCCCGTCGAGGTCGCGCCGACCTCCCACTACGGGATGGGCGGCGTCGCCGTCGACGACCACGGCGAGACCGACGTTGACGGCCTCTTCGCCATCGGGGAAACGATGGCGGGCGTTCACGGCGCGAACCGCCTCGGCGGCAACTCGCTGGCCGAGACGGTCGCGTACGGCGTCGTCGCGGGCGAGCGGATCGCCGACCGCGTCGACGGCCCGGGCGAGGTGCCCGACGCCCTCCGCGAGGAGACCGTCGAGCCGCACCTCCGCGACCTGCGCGCGATGGCGGACAACGACGGCGCCAACGAGGTCGACGCGGTGCTCGCAGACCTCCGCGAGCTGATGTGGGAGCACGCGGGCATCCTCCGCGACGAGTCGTCGCTCCGCGAGGGGCTCGACCGCCTCGCCGCCGTCCGCGACCGCGCCGCGGACATGCGCGTCGGGCCGGTCACCAGCGAGTCGTTCGAGCTCGCCGTCGACGCCGGCTTCATGCTTGTCGCCGCCGAGGCGGTCCTCCGCGGCGCGCTCGAACGCGAGGAGTCGCGCGGCGCGCACTACCGCACCGACCACCCCGACACCGACCCCGACTGGCGTCGCAACGTCTACTTCGACGCGGCCGACGTCGGCGGCATGACGCTCCGCACCGAACCGGTCGATCAGCCGAGCGACGCCGTCCAGGCCGCCCTCGACGAGGGCCACGAGCTGGACTACCACCAGCTAGAGTAGCGACGGCCCGCTCCGCTCGTCCCTCCTTCACCCGCCCCGCTCCCGGTACCAGACGCGCTCGCCGACCGGCGACTCGCCGTCGTCGATCGGGAGCCGGCTCACGAACAGGTCCCGCACGGCGAGCGTGAGCGTCAACTCGACGGGCTCGCCGCGGTCCCCGTCTGCCACCGCTTCATCTCCTCCCTCCTCTCGCTCCGACACGGTCGGCCGCACCGTCACGACGCAGTGGCCGTCGCGCTCGCCGATCGATTCGACGACGCCGACCGACCACTGGTCGACGTGGTGCGACGGTTCCCTGGCGTGGACGCGGTCGTGGTTCACGACCGGCTCGCCTCCGCGTCGGTCGCGTCGCCCGCGACGCGCCGCACGGCGAGCGCGCCCTCGCAGGTACACGTCTCCTCGCACTTCGGGCACTCCGCCGCGGGGCGCTCGATCGGGTCGCGGTGGATCGTCTCGTAGCCGTGCGCGTCGAACAGCTTCTCCGGGGAGTCGTCGCCGCCGTGGTACCACGAGTCCGCGAGGAACAGGTCGACGCCCCGCTCCGCGCCGGCCTCGTGGAGGCGACCGAGCAGCCGGCTGCCGATCCCCCGACCCGTCGCGCCCTCCCTGACGTACCCCATTTCGAGGTGGCCGTACCGCTCCGCGGCGGGCAGCAGGTCGGGGTCGTCGAAGAAGTACATCTCGTCGGCGACGGCGGTCGGATCGGTGAACTCGCGGAGCGCCATGACGCCGAGGATCGCGCCGTCCCGGTCGCCCTCGCCGTCGACCGCGTCGGTTCGGTCACTCTCGCCGTCAACCGCGTCTCCCGCCGACTCGACGGCGTCCCCCTCGACCGCGACCAGCACGTGGTACGTCGGGTCGTCGATCCCGAGGTCCACGCCGTAGGAGCTCCCCTCGGTGAAATGAGAGGTGATGAGCGCCTCCAGCGGCTCGGCGTCGCCCGGTCGCGGCTCGCGGATCGCGATCTCGTCCATCTACCGGACGGACGCCGTCGCCGACCAAGAGCGGTGCGGTGCCGGCACCGGCCGCCTCCGGTCGGCGCCGATCAGGCCCCGGCGCCCGGCCGCCAGACTCCCTCCCGCCGGTCGAGCCACGCCACGACGACGACGTGCGGGAGCGTCATGGCGGCGATGGCGACGAGCGACACGGCGAGCAGGTCGCCGGGCGCCGCCACGCCCGCGGGGACCGAGACGCCGACCGCGCCGACCACGAGGAACCCGCCGAGCGTGAGCGGCGCCGCGTCGCGCCCGAAGCGGGCGAGCGCGCCGACCGCGTCGCCGGCCGACGCCGCGCTCGCCGCCGCTGGGTCGACGAGGACGAGCCGGCCGACGTGCCGGAGCGCGTGCCACAGCGCGAAGTACACCCCGATCGCGAACACCGGCGCGGCGAGCAGGAACCACGCCCACAGCACGGCCAGCTCGCCGGCGTCGCGGCGCCAGCCGCCGGCGTCGCGCCCGCTCCGAACCCGCCGGTAGCCGAGCCCGACCGACGCCAGCGTCGCGGCCGCCATCCCGACGCCGACCCCGGCGCGGACCGCGGGCGCGAACAGGGGGTCGACGGCCGTCGCGGCCGCGCCCGCGTCGACGAGGAACAGGCCGACGATCCACTCGGCCACCAGCCGGTACTCCTCGGGGTGCGCGAGGAGCGGGACGCCCATCGGGAGGCCGCCGCGGACGATAAGCGCCAGCCAGCGCTCGGCCGAGGTGGGGAGGTGGTCGACGCCCGCGATCGCGAGCGTCGCCACGTCGCCCTGCCCCCAGTGGAGCCACGTGAGCGCGATGAACCCGACGAACGCGGCGACGGGCGCGGCGAAGAAGGCCGCGACGACCGCCCCGCCGAGGACCGCGTAGCCGACGGAGACGACCGCGATCGACCGCCGGAGCGACACGCCCGGCGCGGCCCGTAGGGGGACGAGGTGGTCCACTGCGCCGTGCGCCATCCCGACGGCGAGGGTGCCGAGCGCGAACGTCGCGACGCCGAGTTCGACCGGAAACAGGGGGGTCGCGGCGCCGACCGGCAACAGCGCCGCCAGCGCCAGCGCCGGACGTCGCGCGAACCACCGGTCGACCCGCTCGGCCGCCGGGTCGGCGTCGCGCCCGTCGCCGACGCTCTCGTCGGCCCCGCGTCCCGCGGTCGCGACGGACCGGGCGTCCGCCGCGCTCCGCGACGCCTCCGACGCCTCAGTCATCGACTACGTCCGGGTCCGGGTCGGCCGGGGACTCAGGGCCGCGAACGTCCCGCTCGGGCTCCGACCCGGCGCCGGCGACAGCGTCCGCCGCCGCCCCGCGGCGGTCGTTCCAGTCGAGCACCCACTCGAACAAGACGAGGCCGTTGATCGTCATCACTCCCGCGGCGACGAAGAACAGCATCTCTTCGATCGGGAGGCCGAGGACCGCGATCCCGGTCGTCAACTCCGGCGAGAGGTACCACGTCCCCATGCCGATCGCGATCCGGTCGGCGACCCAGAAGTACGCTGCCGGAGCGAGCGTCGCCGTGATCCACAGCCGCGGCGTGCGCGCGAGGTAGCCGCCGCCGACGCCCCACTGGAGCGCGAGGACGGGCCCGACCCACGCGATCAGCCCGCCGAGGTACAGGAACGACGGGTCGAGCCACGCGAGCCCCAGCCCGACCGGGACCATCGCGAGGCCGACGAGGACGCCGGCGGCCCGGGGCACGCGGTCGAAGTCGCCCTCGCGGAACGTCGGATCGAAACCGATCCGGTGGAGCGCGAACGCGACCACGATCGTCTGGATCGCGAAGAACAGGTACTCGCCGAGCGGGATCGAGAGCGCCCGCGCGACGACGGCGCCGTCCGCGTACCCCCAGGCGCCCCGGCGGATCATGTAGCTGATCCACGGGGTGGTGTAGGCGTACGCGATGGCGACGAGGATCGCGATCCCACCGACCGCCCGGCGCTGCCGCGTCGCCTCGTACCGCGGGGCGAGGTACCACAGCAGCGCCAGCACGGGGAGACTGAAGACGAGGTGAAACTGGAGATACGTCAGCGTCGGTAGCATCGGACCACCCCGGCGAAGACGCTCATGCCAACATATCGCCCCCGTTTCTGTTTAACCCTTCAGCCCAACGTGGTCAGGTATCGCCGGCCCGAACCGGTTCGGTGATCAGTCCCCGGCCGCGAGGACGCCGTGCGCCTCCAGCACCTTCCCCAGCCGGTACATGGAGGCGACGACCGAATCACAGACCGGCCGCACCGCGGACTTCGGGACGAAGCCGACCGCTAGGCCCGCGACCTCCAGCATCGGGAGGTCGTTCGCGCCGTCGCCGACCGCCACCGTCTCGCGCATCGGGACGCCGACCTCGGCCGCGAGGTCGGCGAGCGCGTCGTCCTTCGTCCCCTCGATCAGCGGTCCCTCCGCCTCGCCGGTGAGGGCGCCGTCCGGTCCGGTCGGCAGTCGGTTGGCGACGATCGTGTCGACGGCGACCCCCTCGCGAGCGAGCGCCGCCTCGACGCCGCGCTCGAACCCCCCGGTGAGGACGGCGACGTGGTGCCCCTCGTCGCGGAGGCGCTCGATGAGATGCGCGGCGCCGGGCCGGATCCGCACCGCGTCGAACGCGTCCTCGACCTCCGCCTCGGGAAGGGCTTCCAGCAGCTCCGCGCGCCGGTAGAGGCTCTCGGCGTAGCTGAGTTCGTCGTTCATCGCCCGCTCGGTGATCTCGGCGACCTCGTCGGCGACGCCCGCCCGCTCCGCGAGCAGGACCGTCATCTCGGAGTCGGAGAGCGTCCCGTCGAAGTCGAACGCGATGAGACTCATGGCGTCCGTTCGTCGCGGCGGGGCCTTGAAGCGCGCGGTCGCCCCCGATTTTCACCGGCGGGAGCGCCTCTCGGACACGGCCCGCTCACAGCCGCTCGCCGCGGTACTCGAAGTACCTGACCTCCTCGGCGCACCAGGCGCAGCCGCACTCGCTGTAGTAGCCGCTCCGCCCGGTGAGCCGATCGGGGTGGGTGATCTCGATGCCGCGCTGGAACCGCTCCGCGAGCTCGTGGTATCGGTCGCACTCCTCCCAGAACGACGCCGCAGCGGCCATCGTGTCCGTTTACGTGAAACTCGCATTTGAACGGTACTCCGAACTCGCGCCCGCCCGGCCCCTTTCGGCCGCGTCGCAGCGGCTCGCGCCGCCCTCCTCACTCGCCGTCAGCGTCGGCGAGGAACTCCACGTCGCCGGCGATGACCGCGCTCGCGATGACGCCGACGCCGACCACGGTGGCGACCCCGAGGGTGGTCATCGTCACCGAGAGCGCCGAGCCGCCGATCGCGACGCCCACGAACGCCCCGACGGCCCCCCCGACGCCGCCGGCGATCACCGCCAGCGTCTGTGCCTCCCGCATAGGTGTCGCTTTAGTAACACGGGTTATAAGCGTTCCCGCCGGGTTCTCTCCGGTGATAACGCCGCCCTCATTCCGGCGCCGGTGCCGCTCTCGGCGGTCGCCGGCGCCTCAGCGCGGGTACCGCCGCCCGAGGTCGGCGCCGTCGTCCGCCGCGTCGCTCCCGGCGGGCTCTCCGTTCGCGTTGTCGGAGTTCTCGTCGCCCGCATCCCCGTCGCCCACCTCCTCGCCGCCCGGACTCACGCTCCCGGTTCGGTAGCCGGCCATGTCGAGGGTGACGTACTCGAAGCCGAGGTCGGTGAGGTGTTCGTGGACGGCGTCGGCGAAGGCCGGGTCGAGCGCCCGCTCCAGTTCGTCGGGGGCGATCTCGACGCGTGCGAGGCCGTCGTGGTCGCGAACCCGGAACCCCTCGAAGCCCCACTCGCGGAGCACCCGCTCCGCCTTCTCGACGCGGGTCAGCCGCTCCTCGGTGACCTCCAGCCCGGTCGGGATCCGCGAGGAGAGACACGCCATCGAGGGCTTGTCGGCCACGGAGAGGTCGCGAGACTCGGCGATCGCGCGGACCTCCGCCTTCGTGATCCCGGCGTCGAGCAGCGGCGAGAACACGTCGAGCTCCTCGACCGCGCGGAGCCCCGGTCGGTGCCCCTCGCCGGGGTCGTCCGCGTTCGTCCCGTCGCAGACGGTGTCGATCCCCAGCTCCTTCGCGGTCTCGTACATCCGGCCGAGCCGCATGGTCCGGCAGTGGTAACACCGGTCGCCGTCGTTGGCGACGAAGTTCGGGTCGTCGAGCTCGGAGAACGTCACCGTCTCGTGGCGGACCCCGATCTCGTCGGCGACTCGCTTCGCGTCGTCGAGCTCCGCCGCGGGGAGCGTCTCGCTGCGGGCGGTACACGCCACGGCGTCGTCGCCGAGCGCCTCCGTTGCCAGCGCGGCCACCACCGCGGAGTCGACGCCGCCCGAGAACGCGACGAGCACCCCGTCGCGCTCGCCGACCGCCTCGGGGTCGAGCGACCCGTCGCCGACGGCACGCGCGTCCTGACTCATGGCAGGCGTTGGCGACGAGCGCGAAAAAGGGCGTCGCACCCGGCGCGCTGGTCCTCGCTCTGAGACGCGCGCCGCCCCCCGACCCGCCGGACGCCGCGGGGATCCGCGGGAGCGACCCGCACGCTTTACACCGTTGCCGTGATACCGGCGGGTAGATGGAGCTGGAGGCGATCCCCGGCGTCGGCGCCAAGACGGCCGCTTCGCTGCGCGAACTCGACGACCCGGTCGCGACCGTCGAGTCCGGCGACGTGGCCGCCATCGCCCGCGCGCCGGGCGTCAACGAGGCCCGCGCGGCCCGCATCGCTCGCGGAGCGATCCGGCGCCGCCACGGCGACGACGGTCGCGTGCTGGCCACCGACCGCGCCCGCGAGCTGTACCGGGAGGCGATCGACCTGCTGCGCGAGCGCACCGTCACCGACTACGCGGCGAAGCGGCTGGAGACGTTCTACCCGAGCGCGTCCGCCTCGCGGATCGCGGAGGCGCAGTCGTTCGCCGCCGACGCGGCCGACCGCGACCCCGACCCGGCGGTCCGCGAGGCGCTCGCGGACTGCGCGCCCCTGTCGGACCCCCCGACCGTCCGCGTCCGCGACCGCTGCCTCGCGACGGCCGACGCCGAGACGCTCGCGCGCGCCGAGGCGGAGGTTCCCGAGCTCTCCGTCGAGACCGTCGAGGACGCGCGTGATGTCTCCGAGCTGGGCCGCTCGTACGCGTCCGTGATCGTCTTGGACGAGTCGTTCGCCGGGCTCGACGTGGAGGGCGACGTGAGCGTGCGGCCGGACGCGCTGGAGGCGCCGGCGGAGACGGTGCCCGAGCGGCTGCTCGCCTTCTTCGCCGAGAACCGCGACCGGCTGGAGGCGGCCGCGGCGGTCCACGAGGCGGCCGCGGCGGCCGGCGACCCCGTCTCGGGCGGCGGCCCTCCGGTCGCCCTCGACCGCCTGCGCGACGCGCTCTCGCGGCTCGACGACGACGGCACGATCGCCGGCGACGCGGAGCTGGACCGGCTCACCGCCGCCGTCGACGACCTCGACGCCGCGGTGTCGACGGCCGCCTCTGTCGCCGACGACCGGCTGCGCGAGGCGATCCGCGAGCGCGACGTCACCATCGAGGGGACCGACTTCCTCTCCCTCGTCGAGCAGGGCGCCCGCGTGGACTCCCTGCTGGACCGCGAGCTCGCCGACGAGTACGACGCGGCCGTCGACGCCGCCCGCGAACACCTCGCCGACGCGCTCCGACTGGAACCCGAGGAGGCGGAGCTCGCGGAGCGCGTCTTCGGCGGCGACCCATCCTTCCCGGTCGACCACGACGAGAGCGCCGTCTCGCGGCTCCGGACCGAGCTCTCCGCGGCCCGGGACCGCCGGGCGGCGAAGCTGAAGGCCGACCTCGCGAGCGACCTCGGGGACCTCCGCCAGCCGGTCGAGGAGCTGGTCCGCGACGCCCTGGAGCTCGACGTCGAGCTCGCCGTCGCGCGGTTCGCGCGCGACTTCGACTGTACGCTGCCCGAGGTGGTCGAGCCGGCGGGCGACGACGACGGCGGCGAGGCCCCGCCCGCCGGCTTCCGCATCGAGGGCGGTCGCTCCCCGCTCCTCGACGTCGACTTCCCCGATGTCGAGCCCGTCGACTACGGCGTGTCGGGCGCGACGCTGCTCTCCGGGGTGAACTCCGGCGGGAAGACCTCGACGCTCGATCTGGTCGCGCTGGTCGTCGTGCTCGCGCAGATGGGGATGCCCGTGCCGGCCGAGTCGGCGACCGTCGAGCGGTTCGAGGAGATCCACTACTACGCGAAGTCGCAGGGCACCCTCGACGCCGGCGCGTTCGAGGCGACGTTGCGGGACTTCGGCGATCTCGTCGACGGCGCCGACGGTCGGCTGGTCTTGGTGGACGAACTCGAATCCATCACCGAGCCGGGCGCCTCCGCGAAGATCATCGCGGGCATCTTGGAGGCGCTCGACGATCAGGACGCGACCGCCGTCTTCGTCTCGCACCTCGCCCGCGAGATCCGCGCCGCCGCCGACTTCGAAGTCGCGGTCGACGGCATCGAGGCCGCGGGGCTCGTCGACGGCAAACTCCGCGTGAACCGCTCGCCGAAGAAGGGGCACCTCGCGCGGTCGACGCCGGAGCTCATCGTCGAGAAGCTCGCGGACGACCGCGGCGGCGAGTTCTACGGCGACCTGTTGGAGAAGTTCTGAGCCGGGAGCGGGTCTCCTCCCGCCCCGAGAACTCAGTCGCCGCCGTCGAGCTCCGCCGTGACCGTGATCTCGACGTCGAGCGGCGCGGGGAGCCGAGACACCTCGACGCAGGTCCGCGCCGGGTACGGCTCCGAGAGGAACGACCGGTACGCCTCGTTCCCCGCGTCGTAGTCGTCCATGTCGGTGAGGTAGACGGTCGCCGACACGATCGCGTCCGGGGTCGTCCCGGCCGCCTCCAGAATCGCGGCGACGTTTTCGAGCGTCTGCGTCGTCTGTTCGCCGACCGAGTCGGGCGCCTCCCCCGTGTCGGGGTCCACGCCCGTCTTCCCGGAGACGTGGACCGTGTCGCCCGAGACGATCGCCTGCGAGTACGGGCCGAGCGCTTCCGGGACGTCGTCCGTCGTGATCTCTCGCATGACCGGGGCGACGGCGCGCCGCGGCATCAAGGTGTAGGTCGCGGGGGTCGCCTCGGCCGCTCCGACACCGCCGCGAGGCGGTCGCCCCGACCCACGCCCCGTCCGGGCGTTCGTCGCCCCGCCGACATATTCATACAGGCTCGGTCGGAATCGGGCCGTATGCCAGCCGTGTCCCCGTTCGGCGTCCTCCTCTTCGCGGCGCAGGTCGGCGTCGGCGCTCAGGTGTCCCGCTTGCTCCCCGACCGTGACCGCGCCCGTCGCGCGGCCGTCGGGCTCGCCGTGGCGGTACTGGGTCTCTTGATCCTGTTCCGCTTCGGTTCCATCGCGGCGCTCACCGTCGACCTGATCGCGCTCCTCGTCGTTGCGAGAGCCGTCGGATCGCCCGGCCGTCGGCCGACGGCGGGGTAACGCGACGGTCTCGGCGCCGCGTCGTCCCGGTTACGATCGCACCCTCAGAGCCAGACGAGCCGCCACTCGCCGTCCGCGGTCGCGACGAGCCACTCCAGTTCGAACTCGTCGCTGTCGCCGTCGGTGACTGTCACCGAGACGACCGCGTTTTCCGCGGCGACGGTCTCGATCGTCTCGTCGTCCGCGGCCCCGGCGAAGAAGTCCGAGACGCTCCGGACGCGCTCGGCGTCCACGTCCTCGGCGACGACGGCGGCCTCGACGAGCCCCTGACGCCGCGCGCCGTCGAAGAGGCCCGGCACGTCCGCCGCCACCTCGCCCAGCGGCGACGCGGGGTGCGAGAGCTCCCGGACGTCGTCGGCGAACGCCGCCGCGCTCTCGGCCTCGCCCGCCCGCCGGTAGTACTCCCTGACGACTGTCACCGGTCCCTCCGGTTCGCCGGGCCACACGACGCCCCACTCGCCGTCGTCGGTCGCGACGAGCCACCGACGCTCGAACTCGCCCCCGTCGCCACCGACGACGGTCGCCGAGACGACCGCGTTCTCCGCGGCGATCGACTCCAGCTCCTCGTCGGTGAGCGAGGCCGACAGAAATCCGGATATCGAGCGGATCCGGTCGGCCGAGACGTTCTCCTCGACGACCGCGGCGTCGGCGAGCTCCTGTCTCACCGTGGTGTCGAACGCCATCGGCACGTCCTCGGCGAGCGTCGAGAGCGGGGAGACGGGGTGCGCGAGCGCCGGAACGTCCGCCGCGAACGCCTCTGCGTCTTCGCTCGCGCTCGCCCGCCGGTAGTACGCCTCGACCGCCGCCGCGGGACCGCCGGCGCCTTCGGCGGTGGAGGAGCGCCCGGCCGCGAGCGCGAGGACCGCTGCGCCGCCAACGGAGAGGAACGACCGTCGTTCCATGACCGTGTGTCAAGCGATGTCGAGCAAAAGTTCTTTTCCCAATTTCGCCCCGAAAGCCGCCACAGACGCCGCTCAGTCGTCGTCCGCGACCGCGGGCTTCCGACGGTCGTCGCGGGGGCCGTCGAGGTCCACGTCGGGCAGCATGTCGCGGAGGTAGCGCCCGGTGTGCGAGGCGTCTTCCCGAGCGATCTCCTCGGGGGTACCGCTCGCGACGAGTTCGCCGCCGCCGTCGCCGCCCTCGGGGCCGAGGTCGATCACGTGGTCGGCGTTCTTCACGAGGTCGAGCTCGTGTTCGATGACGACCACGGTGTTGCCGGCGTCGACGAGGCGGTGGAGCACGTCGATCAGCTTGCGCTCGTCCTCCTTGTGGAGACCCGTCGTCGGCTCATCGAGCAGGTAGAGCGTGTCGCCGGTCGCGCGCTTGCCGAGCTCCTCGGCGAGCTTGACGCGCTGCGCCTCGCCGCCCGAGAGGGTGGTGGAGGGCTGGCCCAGCTCCATGTAGCCGAGCCCCACGTCCTTCAGCAGTTTCAGGCGGCGTTCGAGCCCGCGGTGGCTCTCGAAGAAGTCGTACGCCTCCGCGACGCTCATGTCGAGCACGTCGGCGATGGTCTTCCCCTTGTACTCCACGTCGAGCGTCTCGTCGTTGTAGCGGGCGCCGCCGCACTCCTCGCAGGGGACGTACACGTCCGAGAGGAAGTTCATCTCGATCTTGACGGTCCCCTGCCCGCCGCACTCCTCACAGCGGCCGCCTTTCACGTTGAACGAGAAGCGGCCCTTCTCGTAGCCGCGGCGCTTCGAGAGCTTCGTCTCCGCGAACAGCTCTCGGACGTGGTCGAACACGTCCGTGTACGTCGCGGGGTTCGACCGCGGCGTCCGCCCGATCGGCGACTGGTCGATGAGCCGCACCGTCTCGACCCCGTCGAGCCCCTCGATCGCGTCGTGTGCGCCGGGATCGACCGAGGTGTTGTCGTTCATCTCTCGCGCCAGCCCCTTGTAGAGGATGTCGTTGACGAGCGTCGACTTCCCCGAGCCGGAGACGCCGGTGACGGTCGTCAACGTGCCGAGCGGGATCGGCACGTCGAGGTCCTTCAGGTTGTGCTGGCGCGCGCCCGTCACCACGAGTTCGCCGTCTGGCTCGCGCCGCTCGTCGGGCACCGGGATCGACTTCCGGCCCGCGAGGTAGTCGGCGGTCACCGACTCGTCGGTCCCGACCACCTCGTCGAAGTCGCCCTGCGCGACGACCTCGCCGCCGCGCTTGCCGGGGCCGGGGCCCATGTCGATGATCTCGTCGGCGCGCCGCATCGTCTCCTCGTCGTGTTCGACGACGAGCAGCGTGTTGCCGAGGTCGCGGAGCCCTTCGAGCGTGTCGAGCAGACGGTCGTTGTCGCGCTGGTGGAGGCCGATGGAGGGCTCGTCGAGGACGTAGAGGACGCCCACCAGCCCGGAGCCGACCTGCGTCGCGAGCCGGATGCGCTGGCTCTCGCCGCCGGACAGCGTCGACGCCTCGCGGTCGAGCGTGAGGTACTCCAGCCCGACCTCCTCCATGAAGCCGAGCCGCGCGCGGATCTCTTTTAAAATCTCCTCGGCGATCGTCGTCTCGCGCTCGTTCAGCTCCGCCTCCATTCCCTCGAAGTGCTCGCGGGCGTCGGCGATCGACAGCTCGTTCACCTCGGTGATCGACGTGCCGGCGACGAGGACGTGCCGCGACTGCTCCTTCAGTCGGGTGCCCTCGCACTCGGGACAGGTGGTCACGGCCATGTACTCCTCGATGTGGTCGCGGGCGCGCTCGGAGTCGGTCTCGACGTGGCGGCGCTCCAAGTTGGGAATGACGCCCTCGAAGCGCTCCGTCTTCTCGCGCGTGCCGTTCTTCGTCGTCCACTCGAAATGGACCATCCCGTCGGTGCCGTAGAGGAACTGCCGCCGGATCGACTCGTCGAGCTCCTCGAAGGGCGTGTCGAGGTCGACGCCGAAGTGCTCCGCGACGTTGTCGAGTTGGCGCGAGTAGTAGGTGCGGTCGTAGCTCCACGGCTCGAACACGTGCTTCAGCGGCTTCGAGGGGTCCTCGACGACGAGGTCCTCGTCGACCTCCTTCGTCGAGCCGATCCCCTCGCACTCCGGGCAGGCGCCGTACGGACTGTTGAAGGAGAACGAGCGCGTCTCGATCGCGGAGAACTGTACGTCGGAGTTGGGGTTGCCCAGCTCCTCGGAGAACTCGACGACGAGGCGGTCGTCGCCGTCGGCGTCGGCCGCGAGCGATCCCGTCGAGCGCGCGTTCGACGCGAAGGGAACGTCCTCGGGCGGGTCGGGGACGATCAGCTTGAGGACGCCGCCCGCCTCCTTGAGGGCGGTCTCGACCGAGTCGGTGATCCGCGAACGCGCGTCCGGGGCCACCCGAACGCGGTCGACGATCACGTCGATCGTGTGGTCGTAGTTCTCGTCGAGGTCGGGGTCGTCGAGGGTGAGATCGACGGGCTCGCCGTCGATCTCGACGCGGCTGTACCCGTCGCTCACCAGCTCCTCGAATAAGTCCTCGAAGGCGCCCTTCTGGTCGCGGACGACCGGGGCGGCGATCTTCGCCCGCGTGCCCTCGGGCAGGTCGAGGATCTGCTTCACCATGTCCTGGGCGGACTGCTCGCCGACCTCCTCGCCCGTGACGGGGTCGTACTGGGTGCCGATCCGGGCGTACAGCAGCCGGAGGTAGTCGTGGAGTTCGGTGACGGTCCCCACCGTCGACCGTGGGTTGTTCGCCGCGTTCTTCTGGTCGATCGAGATCGCCGGCGAGAGCCCCTCGACGGACTCCACCTGCGGTTTGTCCATCTGTCCGAGGAAGTTGCGCGCGTACGCCGACAGCGACTCGATGTAGCGGCGCTGTCCCTCTGCGTAGACGGTGTCGAACGCGAGCGACGACTTCCCCGAGCCAGAGAGCCCGGTGACGACGGTGAACTCCTCCCGCGGGATCCGGACGTCGAGGTCCTTGAGGTTGTGTTCCTCGGCGCCGCGGACCTCGATGTAGTCCTTGCTCATTTCACTTCGTCCGTTGCGGGCGCGCGCGGGAATAGTCGTCGGTCGCGGGGACCGGCAGCGCCCGTTCTCGCCGTCGGCCGCGCCGAGCGCGGGGACTCACTCCCCGACGAACTCCGCGGGCGGAGAGAGGTCCCGCCGCCCCCCGAAGGTGACGAGGAAGAGGACGCCGACGCCGACGCCGTACGCCAACATCAACGGGATCGTCGCGAGGAACATCGTGATCACGTCGGCGGGGGTGAACACGGCCGCGACGAGCAGGATCCCGATCGTCACCTCGCGCCAGCGGGCGCGGAACACGCGGTACGGGACGCCGGCGTTGTTCAGCAGGACCATCGCGATGGGGATGTCCGCGAGGAAGCCGATCCCGATGGTCGTGTAGATGACGAGCCAGAGGAAGTCGCTCACCTGGTAGGTGATGACCATGTCCGCGAGGCGCGCGTCGGTGACGAGCCAGCCGATGATCCCGGGGGCGATGTACGCGTACCCGAGCGCGAAGCCGCCGATCATCCCGGCGCCGAGCGCGCCCGCCCACAGGTACACCTGATAGAGCCGCCCGGCGACGAAGCCGCGCTCGCGGAGCGCGGGCCACGCGTAGTAGAGGGCCACGGGGAACGCGGCGAAGATCCCGAGCATCACCGAGAACTTCACCATGAAGATGAGCGCCTCGACCGGGTGGAGCGTGATGATGTTGATCCCGCCCTCGACCTCCGCGGGCACGCGCCGTTCGAGGTCGCCCCGGACCGTTCCGAGCCCGCCGAGGTACAGCCACGTGAACGCGGCCGCCATCACGGCGCCGAACACCGCGACGATCCGGAACGACCGCGTGCGCAGCGAGTCGAAGATGAACTTGAGGTCCGTGTAGTAGCCGCCGATGTCGTCTTCGGCCTCCTCCTCGTTGCCGTCGGTGAGCTCCGCGAGGAACGTCGAACTCGCCCGCGAGGTCCGGTTCTGGACGTTCCCGACGAGCCCGTCCTCGCCGGCGTCGTCCGCGCCGCCGTCGCCGTCCGCGTCGCCGTCGCTCCCCTCGTTCGCCTCGTCGAAGCGGTCGAGGATCGCCTGCGCCTTCTCCGGGTCGTCGTCGTCGATCGCGGATTGCGCGAGCGCGAGCGACTCCTCTTCGCCCATCTCGGCGAACGCGTCCGCGGGGGCCGCCCGCACGCCCGCGGCGTCGAGTTCGCCCACGTCGATGGCGGTCGGGTCGCCGTACCGGTAGCCCGCGCTCGCGGTGTCGAGGTCGGTGTACACCGCCCACAGCGTCGCGACGGCCGCGAACGCGATCGCCCACGCGGCCGCGTAGACGCCGAGCGCGGTCGTCGGGTCGACGCCGAGCCCGGCGCCCGGTTCGAGGAACCGCCGCGTGCTCCCCGCGAGCCGGAGCAGGTCGTTGACCGCGGTTCGACCGCCGTACTCGTAGAAGCCGTACACGAGCGCGCCACCGAGGACGGTCGCGCCCCCGACGACGTTCCAGTGGTTCCGCACGGCGCCGAGCACGTCGATCCGGTCGGAGCTCCGTTTCGCCGTGACGACGAGCTTCGCGAGGTAGAGGCTGAAGCCGTACAGCGCGACCAGCGGGAACGCCCACAGTAGCTGGGTGAACGGGTCCGGCGGCGAGAAGACGGCGCCGAACACGAAGATGGCGACGACCGCGTAGCGCCACTTGTCGCGGAACGTCTCGTACGGGACGATCTCGGCGTACGACAGCCCGGTGATGACCATCGGCATCTGTCCGGCGAGGCCGAACGAGAGGGAGAGGAAGACGATGAACTCAGTCCACATCACGATCCCGTAGGTGGGCTGGATGTCGGCCTCCAGCCCGAACTCCGCGAGAAAGCCGAACATCAGCGGGAAGAAGGCGAAGACGCCGTAGGCGACGCCGGCGGAGAACAGCCCCGCGGCGAGCAGTCCGAGGAGCGCGAGCTTCCAGCGGGCGATCGGCGACTGCGGCCACATACCGCGAGCGCGGAGTTCGTCGCGGGTGACGTAGATCAGCGGCGGGATCGCGGCGATCGCGCCCACGATCAACCCGATCTTCGCCTGGAGGAGGATCACTTCGAACGGGGTCGTCGCGATGATGTCCGCCTCCTCGGCGACGGCAGCGCTCATGTTGGACTCGGTCACCTCCCGCAGCCGGTCCCAGATGTACGTTCGGAGCGCCCAGAACGTCGCGAGGAAGCCGATGAGGAAGACGACGAACACCTTCTGGAGATCCTTCTGGATCGATCGAAGGAACGCCTTCGCCGTCTCGCGGCCCTCCGCGATCGACTGCTGGGTGTCTTCGTCGAGGGCGCTCGCCATACGGAAGGCGACGGTCGTCGCCGTTATCAACCTTTTCGACCGCGGGCGCTCCGGCCGCCGAGCCGTCGCGGGGCCGTTGAGCAGTTACGAGCCCGCCGAGCCCGGCCAGGCCGCCGCTTCGGTCGCTCCGTCGCCGCCGCGAGACCCGGTTTCGCCCCCGCGCGACGCAGCCATCCGAAAAGGTTGATAACCGCCCGGTCGCGTAGGGCAACTGAATGGACGACTCGGACCGGCCGCGCGACGACGACTCGGCCGCCGCTGACGGGTCGACCGACGAGGGCGAACCCGAGAGCGACGCCGCCGGAGAGGGCGGCGAGAGCGTCGAGTCCGAGGTCGAAGCAGAGGTCGGACCCGAGGTGGACCCCGCCGCGGTCGACGCCGACTCGACCGCCTCCGCTGACGCCGACTCGACCGCCTCCGCGGCCACCGGCTCCGCGGACGCCGCCGACCCGTCGACTGACGGCCTCCCGGCGACGGACGACGCCCAGAGCCTCGGCGACGGCGGCACGCCGGCGACGACCGCGGACGCACCGACCGCCGACGCCGCCACGGCCGTCGAGGACGAGCCGTTCGAGGGTATCGAAGGGCCGGAGACGGACGAGGAGATGCCGCTGGCCGCGCACATCGAGGAGATGATGCGCCGGCTCGCGGTCGTCTTCCTCATCGGCGGGCTGGCGACGCTCGTCGTCGTCACCGAGTCGACGGAGCTGATCAACTACTTCTGGAGCTACCACATCCCGGCGCCGCTGGAGAACCGCCCGCGGCTGTACGGCCCGCTCGAACTCCCGCTCACCCGCCTGAAGGTGGCCGGTCTCGCGGGCGTCGTGGTCGGGCTCCCGGCGTTCGTCTACGAGACGTACCGGTTCATGCGCCCGGGACTCTACGAGACGGAGCGCCGCTACTACCTCGCGGCGGTCCCGACGAGCCTAATCTTAGGCGGTGTCGGGATCGCGTTCGCGCACTTCCTCGTGTTGCCCGCGATCTTCTCGTATTTCACCACCTACACCTCCGACGCCGCGACGATCGCTTTCGGGCTCGCGGAGACGTTCAACCTGATCGTCATCATGCTCGCGTTCATGGCGATCGTCTTCCAGATCCCGCTTTTCATCATGCTCGCGATCATGATGAACCTCGTCACCCGGCAGTGGCTGGAGGCGAAGCGGCTGATCTTCTGGGGGTCGTTCCTCGGGATCGCGTTCCTGTTCAGCCCCGATCCGACCGGGATGGCGCCGATCATCGTGACGCTCACGATGATCGCCCTCTTCGAGGGGACGCTCGCGATACTGCGCTGGACCGGGAACTAGATCCGGTCGGTGCTGTTTCTACCACTGATTGCGGATCGACAGCAGGCACCGTCAGCGCCTCAGACGCTCGGCCGTTCGTGAACTGCGGTTCTACGGCGACCGCCTCCCAATCCCCAGCCGCCCGGCTCTACGCAGACTCCTGCTGATCGCCGACGACACCTCCGAAGCCCTAGCCGCGAGACTCGCGCGCCCTGTTGCGCGCCTCACTCGGTCGCTGACGCTCCCTCGTTGCGGTGCTTACTGCGGCGTGCTTCGGCCTCGCGGCAGCGTGGCGCTACGCGCCACGGGCAGCCGGCGGCTTCGCCGCCGGCGACTGCCCCTTCGAGTCCCGCCCCGACCACACGGCGCCGCACCTCACACCGCCCCAGCCTCGCGGTTCACTCCGGGCTCCCTTCGGTCGCCCGTCGCTCACCGCGTCCCTCGCGCGTGCGACTCGCGCCCCGCGGGCGCTCGTCGGCACGCGCCGCCGCTCCGCCGACACGCGGCTCCGCTCCGCCGACACGCATTAGTCCGCCGCGGCAGGATCGACTCGGTATGGTCCTCGGCCTCGTCGTTCCGGCAGCTATCTCGTTCGTGTTCGCCGCGGTCGCGGCGTACGTGGGCGCCCTCCGCGCGCTGGAGGTGTACTTCGACCCGAACCAAGACAGCGTCTTCCTCATGGACGACCGCGAGCCGCCGTACCGCCGGTGAGGCCGCGGCAGTTCCGGTTCGGCCCCGCCAGCGGCGCCCTCACGACTCGCCGAGCAGCTCGACGAGCAACGCGTTCTGCGCGTGCATCCGGTTCTCCGCTTGGTCCCAGACCAAAGCCCGGTCGGATTCGAGCACGCCGTCCGTGATCTCCTCGCCGCGGTGCGCGGGCAGGCAGTGCATCACCTTCGCGCCGGTGTCCGCGAGCAGGTCGGCGTTCACCTGGAACCCGTCGAAGGCGGCGAGCTTCTCCTCGCGCTCGTCCTCCTGCCCCATCGAGATCCAGACATCGGTGTAAACGACGTCGGCGCCCTCGATAGCGGTCGCCGGATCAGCCGTCGGCGCCACGTCCGCGCCGAACTCGGCGGCGCGGTCGAACACGTCGGGGTCCATCCCGTAGTCGGCGGGCGTGGCCACCTCCACGTCGACGCCGGCCATCGCCGCGCCGACGACGAACGACTGCCCGACGTTGTTGCCGTCGCCGACCCACGCGACCGTGGCGTCCTCGCCGACCGTCTCCCGGATCGTGAGGAGGTCGGCGAGCGTCTGACAGGGGTGCGCCTCGTCGGTGAGCCCGTTGATCACGGGACAGTCGGCGTACTCGGCGAGGGTCTCCACGTCCTCGTGGTCGAACAGCCGGGCCATCACGCCGTCGACGTACCGGCCGAGGACCCGCGCCGTGTCCTTCAGCGGCTCGCCGTGGCCGAGCTGGATGTCGTCGGGGCCGAGGAACATCGCGTGGCCGCCGAGTCGAGTCATGCCCGTCTCGAAGGAGACCCGGGTGCGCGTCGAGGGTTTCTCGAAGATCATCCCCAGCGTCGCGTCCCCGAGTCGAGGGTCGGTCTCGCCCGCCTTCATCGCGGCGGCGCGGTCGAGCAGGGCGTCCAGTTCGGCGGGCGTCACGTCGTCGATGTCGAGGAAGTCGTCGGTTGCGAGGGGCATCGTTGGTGTGGTGTCGGGTGGTGGTGTCGTTCGAAAACAGTCGGTTTCGGAGAGGTGCGTCGGGTTACAGTCGCTCGCGGCAGACCTCGGTCAGCACGCGCACGGCGCGGTCGAGGTCGGGTAGCGGGAGCCGCTCGTCGGGCGCGTGGTCGAGGTCGGAGTTCCCGGGCCCGTAGGTGACCATCGGGCAGTCCCACGCGGCCGCGAAGAGGTTCATGTCGCTCGTGCCGGTCTTCCGGAGCAGGCGCACGTCGCCGCCCGCGGACCGGATCGCGACGCGGAACGCCCGCGCGAGGTCGGTCCGCGGACTCTCCATCACGGGCGGCATCGGCTCGCCCCAGCGGACGGTGCCGGTCGACAGCTCCGCCTCCGCGAGCTCGTGGATCTCGTCGACCGGCCGCGACGGCGGGATCCGCAGCTGGACGTCCACTGTCGCCTCCACGGCGAGGCCGTCGTCGCTCAGGCCGCCGTCGACCGAGATGGGCTTGGTCGTCACCTGGTCGAACACGGCGGTCTCCGCGTCGTCCGGCGTGAACGCCTCCTCGACGCCGTGCCACCAGTCGATCGCGTGCTGGATCGCGTTCGGCTCCGGCCGCGAGGAGTGGCCCGACTCGCTGGTGTTCACGTACGTCCCCTCGAGCAGGCCGCGGTAGCCGAGCGTGATCCCCTGCCAGCCCGACGGCTCGCCGTTGACCACCGCCTCCGGCGCGTCGCGGTCGCCGATGAGGTGGCGCGCGCCGCCGGAGTCGACCTCCTCGCGGACGACGCCCGCGAAGGAGACGCCGGTCTTCACCGCGGCGACCGCCATCGAGACGAGCGGTCCGGTCGCGTCGACCGACCCGCGACCCCACAACACGGGGTCGCCGGGGTCGCCGACGCGGACGTCGGAGGGCTCCGGCAGCTCGCCCTCGGACGGCGCGGGCCGCACCTCGACAGGGATGTCGCCGGGGACGGTGTCGACGTGCGAGGTGAGGAGCACGGCGTCGTTCGCCGGGGCGCGGACGTTGCCGACCTCGTCGATCCACGCCTCCCGGCCGTTCGCCTCGAAGAAGTCGACGAGGCGCTCGGCCGCCCGCTCCTCGTTGCGCGACGGCGAGGGGATCGAGACCATGTCGTACAGCAGCTTCCGGGCGGGCGTGTCGCAGGCCGCGGGGTAGCCGCCGCCGGCGACGACGTCGGTGCCGCCGGCCGCGGCGTCGTCGGCCGCCTCGCCGCCCTCCCGATCCTGTTCCTTGCCGGCCGCCATCAGCCGACCACCTCGGCTATCGCGTCGACGACGGCGTCGGCGTGCTCGCGCTCGATCGTCAGCGGCGGCAGCAGGCGCAGCACGGTCCGCCCCGCCGGCAGCGCGAGGATCTGGTGGTCGATGGCGAGGTCGCGCAGCAGGCGGTTCGACCCGCGGCGCACCTCGATCCCGACCATCAGCCCGTCGCCGCGCACGTCGCGCACGTCGTCGCCGAGGCGGTCGCGGAGCTCGCTGCGGAGGTAGTTCCCGACCGCCTCGGCGTGGGCCGGGAGGTCCTCGCGCTCGATCACGTCGAGGGTGGCGCCCGCCGCAGCCGACACCACGGGCCCGCCGGAGAACGTCGAGCCGTGATCGCCCGAGTCCTCGGCGATCCAGTCGCGACACAGCGTCGCGCCGATCGGGAGCCCGCTGCCGAGCCCCTTCGCGGTCGTGAGGATGTCCGGTACCACGTCGTGGCGGTCGGCGGCCCACATGTCTCCGGTGCGCCCGAGCCCGGTCTGGATCTCGTCGAGGATCATCGCCGCGCCGGAGGTGGCGGTCGCGACGCGGACAGCCTGAAGGTACTCGGTCGGGACGGGGTTGATCCCGCCCTCGCCCTGGAGCGGCTCCAAGATGACCGCGGCGGTGTCCTCGTCGACCGCCTCGCGCATCGCCTCGGCGTCGCCGTACTCGACGAACTCGACGCCGCCCGCGAGCGGGCCGAACCCGTCCTTGTACTTGTCCTTCCACGTCGTCGCGAGGGTCCCCATCGTCCGGCCGTGGAACCCTTGCGTGGTCGCGATTATCTTCTCGCGGCCCGTCGCGTGCCGGGCGAACTTCAGCGCGGCCTCGTTCGCCTCCGTCCCGGAGTTACAGAGCCAGACGTTGTCGACGTCGACGGGCGCGACCTCGGCCAACCGCTCGTACAGCGCCGTCCGCGCCGCGTGCGGGTACGACGCCTGGACGTACAGCAGCTCCTCCAGTTGGCTCGTCGCGGCGTCGACGACCTCCGGGTGGCAGTGGCCGACCGGCGTACAGGCGTAGCTGGCCCCGAAGTCGAGGTACTCCGTGCCGTTCGTGTCGGTGAGGTGTACCCCATCTCCCGAGGCGATCCCGATCGGCTTCTCCGAGAAGACGAAGCCGCTCACGCGGTCTCACCTCCGTCGGGCTCGGCGGGTCCGCTGTCGCCGTCCGCCTCTCCGGTTTGGCCGTCCGCCGCCTCGTCGTCTCCCCCCGCTGTTCCGTCGCCGCCGAGCGCCGCCCGCTCGATTGTCGTCCCCTCGCCGCCGAGCGCGGCGACGACCGGGTCGCGGACGTTGGCGTCCGCGATCACGACGCGGCCCGCTCCGCCTTCGAGCGCCTCTCTCGCGGCTATCACCTTCTTGCCCATGAACCCCTCGGCCGCGTCTTCGACGGCCGCCAACTCGTCGGGCGTCGCGGCCGCGTCGATTCGCGCCTCGGGGTCGTCCGGGTCGGCGTACACGCCCGCCACGTCGGTCAGGAGGACGAGGTCGGCGTCGAGCGCGCCCGCGACCGCCGCGGCCGCGCGGTCGGCGTCGGCGTTGACCGCCGTCACCTCGCCGTCGCCCTCGTCGCCCGCAATCGGCGGCGAGACGACCGGCGTGTAGCCGCCGTCGAGGAGGTCGGCGAGGAGGTCGGCGTTCACCGACTCGATCCGCCCGGAGTGGTCGCCGCGCCGGATCTTCCGCTTCCCGTCTTCGACGACGCGGACCGCGGACTTACGCGGCCCGGCGAGGAGGCCGCCGTCGACCCCGGAGAGGCCGACCGCGTCGACTCCGGCCGAGCGGAACTGTGCCGTCAGTTCGGTGTTGAGCTTGCCGGCCATCGCCATCGCGAACGCCTCCATCGTCTCCGCGTCGGTGAACCGCCCGGTGACGCCCGAGGCGGACTCGACGTAGTCGGGCTCGATGCCGAGCCGTTCGAGCGTCTCGTCGACGACCGTCGAGCCGCCGTGGACGACGACGACGGGGCGCCCGTTGGCCGCGAGGTGCGCGACGTCGCCGACCGCGCCGGCCGGGTCGACCGCCTTCGCGCCGCCGACCTTGACGACGACGGGCGGCTCGGCCGCCGGTTCGGAACCACTCCCCGTCACGGCGCACCCACCGGGTGGAGCCCGTCGAACTCGAGGCCCGTCGTCTCGGGCAGTCCGAGGGCGACGTTCGCCGCGTGGACCGCCTGCCCGGCGGAGCCTTTCATCATGTTGTCGATCGCCGAGAAGACGACCACACGGCGGTTGCCGGGGTCGAGCTCGAAGCCGACCTCGCCGTGGTTCGTCCCGGCGACCGCCTTCGGCTCGGGGTAGCGGTAGACGCCGCCCCCGCCCGAGACGATCCGCTCGAACGGTTCGTCCGCGTAGGCGTCGCGGTACGCGCCCCAGAGGTCCCCCTTCGAGACCGGCTCGTCGGGGAAGACGTGACACGTCGCGCTCGCGCCGCGGACAATGTCGACCGCGTGGACCGTGAAGGAGACGGAGAGCCCGATGTACGCCTCTATCTCCGCCTCGTGGCGGTGGCCGGTCGGGGCGTACGGGCGCACGACGCCCGAGCGCTCCGGGTGCGAGGAGGCCGCGCCGCCGCCCGCGCCGCCCTCCGAAGAGCCGACCTTCACGTCGACGACGACCTCGCCGCTCTCGGGACCGAGCGCGCCGGCGTCGACGAGGGGCTTCAGCCCGAGGATCGTCGCGGTCGCGTTACAGCCCCCGCCGGCGATCAGGTCGGCGCCGGGGAGGTTCCCGCGGTTGATCTCCGGGAGCGCGTACTCCGCGCGCTCCAAGTACTCCGGCGACTCGTGCCCGTCGTACCACTCGTCGTAGGCGTCGGCCTCGGGGAGCCGGAAGTCCGCCGAGAGGTCGACCACGGTGTCGGCGGCCTCGGTGAACTCGTCGATGCGTTCCATCGAGACGCCGTGCGGCGTCGCCGCGAACAGCACGTCGACCGATTCGAGGTCTTCGGGGTCCGAGAAGCGAAGGTCGAGCCCGCGCAGGTTCGGGTGCGAGCGCCCGACGGTCATGTTGTCGGCCGACCGCGAGGTCGCCTGGACGACCTCGAAGTTCGGATGGCCGGCGAGGAGCCGCAGCAGCTCGCCGCCGGTGAACCCGGTGCCGCCGACGACGCTGGCGGTGTAGGCGTCGGTGGCCGCGCCGCTGTCCTCGGCGTCTACGGTCACGCGTCGGCCCCCGCGACGGCTCCGTCGGCCAGCTCGGTCGCCTTCGCCTCCAGCCAGTCGACGACCCGCGCCGGGACATCGATGTCGGTGGCCGCGTCGAGCGCCTTGAACTCGACGGTGTGGTTCACCTCGTGGACGGTATAGTCGTCGGCCGCGCCGTCGCCGTCTGCGCCGACGCCGGTCTCGGCGGTGTCCGATTCCGCCTCGACTCCCACCTCCATCAGGTCGACGCCGAGCATACCGCCGCCGACGGCCTCCGAGGCCTTCTCGACGAGTTCGGTCGCGCGTTCGTCGAGCTCGAACGGCTCCGTCTCGCCGCCCTTCGCGGCGTTCGTGAGCCAGTGGTCCGAGGAGCGCGTCATCGCCGCGACCGGCTCGCCGTCGACCGCCAGCACGCGGATATCGCGGCCGGGCTTGTCGACGAACTCCTGGACGTAGAACACCTTGTGCTCGTAGTGGCCGAGCGTCTCCTTGTGTTCCAAGATCGCTTCGGCGGCGTTCCGCGAGTCGATCTTCGCCATCAGCCGCCCCCACGAGCCGGTCACGGGCTTGAGGACGCACGGGTAGCCGAACGACTCGATCGCCTCTAGGGCGGCCTCCGTCGTGAACGCGACCTCCGTCGCCGGGGTCGGCACGTCCGCCTCGGCGAGCGCGAGCGAGTTCTTCGCCTTGTCGGCGCAGACGTCGCCCGTCTCCGGGCCGTTCACCACGGGGACGCCGTAGCTGTCGAGGAACCGCGTCGCGTACAGCGACCGGCTCGTCGACAGGCAGCGGTCGACCACGAGGTCGAGGTCGTCGACGGCGGCCGTCGTCGAGTCCAGGCCGAACCGCTCCTTGCGCACGTCGATCTTCGCCACGTCGTGGCCCCGCTCGCGGAGCTCGCCGAGCAGGAGCTTCTCGTCTTTCCGGATCCGCGAGTAGAGGACGCCTACGCGCACGTCGATTCCCCTCCGTTCGGGTCGGTGTTCACGCGCATGTCGACCACTCGGGTGTCGCGGCCGCGGCGGTCGTCGCCATCTACTCGCCCCAGTCCTCCTCGAGCTCTGGCGCCTCCTCCAAGACGACCGGGTCGAGCGAGATGACCTCCAGCTCGGTCCCCGTGACCGGACTGTCGATGATCTCGCCGACCTCCACGTCGGCCGGGATCTCGATTTCCTCGCCCGCGATCGGGTCCTCCGCGGTCAGCGTGTCAGTGTCGCTTGTCATCGTACTCCACTCTGGGTGACTCGATACCATAAATCTTCCGAACTTACCAAAAAATATACACCAGCCAAAGCACCGGCTATCGGTTCGAGAGCGGCCGAAAGCGCCCGGACGAACCGGACTATCAGATCCTAGTTACTTGTTCGTCCCCTCGCGGAGACGAGTTCGCGACCGGGGGTCGTCGGTCGACCCCCGGTCGCGGCGGTCGTCGCAGTCGGTCCGGCTGCGGCGGTCGGTTCGGCGGCGGCGGCCGGTTCAGTGTCCGCCCGCGGCGACCACCGCGGTCGGTCCCACGATCACTCATACGTCGCCACCTCCGCGTCGAGCGCCTCGGCCGCCGCCGCCAGCGCCTCGCGGCGGTCGTCGAGCGCCGTCGCGTCCGCGTCGATCCCTGCGGTCGCGGCCGTCAGGTCCGCCGCGACCGCCTCCGGCGCGGGGCCGCCCGCGGAGTCGCGGCTCGCGACGCTCGCGGCCGGATCGAGGACGCGTTCCACCTCGTCGCGGGACACGCGCTCGAAGAGGGACTCGCCCAGTACCGCCTGTGCGGCCTCGTCAACTTTTGCGGCGGCGGTCGCTGGGTCGTCGCCGTCTCCGACCGCGGGGGCGGCGCTCGCGACGATCTCGTGGGCGGTCCGGAACGGGAGGCCCGCCATCGCGAGCAGGTCGGCGACCCCCGTGGCCGTCGAGAACCCCTCGCCCGCAGCGGCCGCGAGCGCGTCCGCGTCCCACTCGGCGGTCGCGACCGCGCCCGCAGCGATCTCGGTCGCTTCGCGCACGTCGCCGGCGATATCGAAGACGCTCGCGTGGGCGCGCTGGAGGTCGCGGTTGTACGCCCGCGGCAGCCCCTTCAGGAGGCTCAACGTACCGGTCGCCTCCCCGATCGCGTCGCCCGCGACGCCGCGGGCCAGCTCCAGCGTGTCGGGGTTCTTCTTCTGGGGCATGATCGACGAGGTCGAGGCGTACGCGTCCGCCAGCTCGAGGACCCCCTTGTTCGAGAAAACGATCAGGTCCTCGGCGAGCCCCGATAGCGTCGTCGCGAGCGTCGCGAGCGCCGTCGCCGTCTCCGCGAGGAAGTCGCGCGCCGAGGCGGCGTCCATCGAGTTGCGGACCGTCCCGTCGAAGCCGAGCAGCTCTGCGGTCCGGTCGCGGTCGACGTCGAACGGCGTCCCGGCGAACGCGGCCGCGCCGAGCGGCGACCGGTTGACGCGGTCGTACGCGTCCAGGAGCCGCTCCGTGTCGCGCGCGAGCCCGCCCTCGTACGACAGCAGGTAGTGCGCGACCGTCGTCGGCTGTGCCGGCTGGAGGTGGGTGTACCCCGGCATCACCGTCTCCGCGTGTTCCTCGGCGACCTCGACGAGCGCCTCCCGGGCGGCGACGGTCGCCTCGGCGGCGTCGAGCAGGTCCTCGCGCAGCCGGTACCGGATACACGTCGCCACCTCGTCGTTGCGCGAGCGGGCGGTGTGCATCCGGCCGCCGTCCGGGCCGACCCGGTCGATGACGGCGGTCTCGATCGCCTCGTGGACGTCCTCGCCGTCCGGGAGCGCGCCGTGGCCGGCGGCCTCCACCTCGTCGAGCGCGGCGAGTATCTCGCCCGCGACCCCGCCGTCGACGATCCCCTGTTCGGCGAGCATCACCGTGTGCGCCCGGTCGACGGCGAGGTCCGCCTCGAAGATTGTGGCGTCGGCCGCGAGGCTCGACAGGAACTCGCGGGCAGGTCCGCCGCTGAAGCGCTCGCGCCGGACGGCGGTGTCGTCACCGCCGGCCGCCTCGTCTGCGTCGCTCGCGTCGGGATCGTCGTCGGTCATCTAGTTATCGTCCGCGTCGGACCCGTCCGTCTCGCCGGACCCGTCCGTCGCGAGCTCGGGCTTCGAGACGCTCGCCTTCACGTCGTTGGCGAGGCGCTCCTGGAGTCCGTGGTACTTCGCGACGCCCGTCGCGTCCGACTGGGCGATGCCGGCGACGTCCTCGGTGTTGAACGAGGCCATCTCCTCGGAGTAGACGGCGTACTCGGAGTCGCGGGCGACGACGCGGCAGTCGCCGCCGGACACCTTCACGGTCGCCGTGCCGGTCACCACGTCCTGCGTCTCGTCGACGAAGGCGTTCAGCGCGTCGACGACGGGCGCGAACACGAGCCCCTCGTACGCCTTCTCCGACCACTCCTGCTCGATCCCCTTCTTGAACGAGCGCTCGTTCTTCGTCAGGACGAGATCTTCGAGTGCCTGGTGGGCCGTCAGCAGGACCGTCGCGGCCGGGTGCTCGTAGTTCTCGCGCACCTTCAGCCCGAGCATGCGGTCCTCCATCACGTCGGTGCGGCCGACGCCGTACCCCCCGGCGTGCTCGTTGAGGTGCTGGATGAGCGGCACGGGGTCCATCGCCTCGCCGTCGACGGCGACGGGGATCCCCTCCTCGAACGTCACCTCTATGGTGGTCTCGCCCTCCGGCTCGGCGGTCCACTCGTAGATGTCCTCCGGCGGCTCGTAGTTCGGGTTCTCCAGCTTCCCGCCCTCGACCGCGCGCGACCAGATGTTCTCGTCGATGGACCAGACGCCGCCGTCGCCGGCCTCGACGGGCAGGTCCTTCTCCGCGGCGTAGTCGATCTCCCACTCGCGGGTGAGGCCGAGTTCGCGCACGGGGGCGATCACTTCAAGATCGGAGCCGCGCCAGACGGCCTCGAACCGGAGCTGGTCGTTCCCCTTCCCCGTACAGCCGTGGGCGATGGCGTCACAGCCCTGCTCCTCGGCGACGCCGAGGATCGCCTCGGCGATGACCGGGCGCGCGAGGGCGGTCCCGAGCGGGTAGCCCTGATAGCTGGCGTTGGACTTCACCGCGTCGAAACAGAGGTCCGCGAACTCATCCTTCGCGTCGACGACGTGGATGTCGAGCCCCAGCGCCTCGGCGGTCTCCTCGGCCTCGTCGAACTCCTCGGTGGGCTGGCCGACGTCGACGTTCACGCCGATGACCTCGTCGTAGCCGTACTCCTCTTTCAGCAGCGGTACGCAGACCGTGGTGTCGAGTCCCCCGCTGAACGCGAGTGCAACGCTCGTCATTACCAGAGTACACCCGGCCTACGGTCTTAAATTCAGCGGTTTCAAGATTGTAAGAAAAAGACAGCGCGGCCGCTCGCGGTGACGATAGTCGAGACTCTCCGGAACGGAACGGCGCGAACGCGACGAGGGATGAAGATTACTGGCCCGAAGGGCCTCGTCGTCGCGCCGCGCCGGAAGCCGGTCGCGGCGGTCGGACGTCTCGTCGCGGTCGCAGGGCTCGTCGGCCTCGGAGAAGGGCGGCGTCGAGACGAGCCACTGCGGTCATCGCGTGTATGTACCGATCTCCGATATAAAACTGTTCCGCACCGCCCGGCGCGCGCAAGGTTTGCCGGACGGCCCGGAGATCGCCGGTCGCCCGGTCTACAGCGCCTCGCGGTACGCTTCGAGCGTCGTCTCGACGTCCTCCTCCGTGTGCGCGTAGGAGGTGAACTGACACTCGTACTGGTTCGCGGTGAGGAACACGCCTCGGTCTTTCATTTTCTGCCAGAACACCCGCTCCCAGCGGTCGGTCGCAGCGTCGGCCACGTCGGCGCCCGTCTTTGGGCACGAGTCGTACCGGGCGCAGTCCGGGTCCTGCCGACAGCCGCCCGCGCAACAGGCGTCGACGTCGTCCGGCGCCTCGCGGGTGAACACCGTCTTGAACATCGAGTCGGTGCCGACGACGGTGTACTCCGGCGCGCGCTCGGCGCAGATCTCGGCGATCCCCTCCCGGAGCTGCCGACCGAGGCGGTTGACGTGCTCGTACACGTCGTTTTCGGCCGCGTACTCCAGCCCGGCCTTCCCGGCGGCCATCGTCACCGGGTGCCCGGAGAAGGTGCCGGACTGGAACACCTCGCCAGCGGGCGTGAACCCCTCGATGATCTCCGCTTTCCCGCCGATCGCGCCGACCGGGAAGCCGCCGCCGATAATCTTCCCGAACGTCGTCACGTCGGGGGTGACGCCGAACTTCGACTGGGCGCAGCCGAGGCCGCCCACCCGGAACCCGGTGATCACCTCGTCGAAGATCAGTAGCGAGCCGTGGTCGTCACAGAGGTCCCGCAGCGTCTCGTGGTAGCCGTCGACGGGCATCACGATCCCCTTGTTGGCGAGTATCGGCTCGACGAGGACGGCCGCGATCTCGTCGCCGTGTTCCGCGAACACCTCCTTCGCCGCCTGCGGGTCGTTGAACGGGATCGGGAGGGTGTGCTCGGCGAACGCCTCCGGGATCCCCGCCGTCGACGGGTGCGCGTCGCCCGGCGACCCTTCCACGAGCGTCGACTCCTGCGCGCCGTGGTAGCCGCCCCGCATCACGACGATCTTGTCGCGGTCGGTGTGGCCGCGCGCCAGTCGGACTGCCGAGACGGTCGCCTCCGTGCCGGAGTTGACGAAGCGGATCGACTCGACGCTCGGGACGTGCCGCGCCACGAACTCGGCGTGTTCGACCTCGATCTCCGTGGGCGCGCCGTACATCGGCCCCTCCGCGACGTGCGACTGGACCGCCGCCTCCACCGGATCGGGCAGGTCGTGGCCGTAGAGGAGGGGGCCGTACCCCATCACCCAGTCGACGTAGCGGTTCCCGTCGGCGTCGATCACGTGGCCGCCGTCGCCGCGCTCGACGAAGAAGGGGTGCGGCATCGTCGCCCGGACCGAGGAGTTGACGCCGCCCGGCATGACCGACAGCGCGCGGTCGTACAACTCGCGCGAGCGCTCGTGGTTCATACCGACCGGTTGGGTCGGCGGGCTGAAAGTAGTTGCCGAACCGCCGTCACGCCCGCCCGAAAAAAGTCCGTCCGTCGATCCGTGCGCGGTGTCTGCCCGCCGGGAGCGTCGCTACACCGCCTCCGTTCCGGTCGCACCCGTGCGGACTTGGAGCGCGTCCTCCACCGGCATGATGAACACCTTGCCGTCGCCGGCCTCGCCGGTCTTCGCGGCGTCGGCGATGGCGTCCGCGACCTCGTCGGCCGGGATGTCGGCCACGACGACCTCGACTTTCACCTTCTGGTGGAGATCGACGGTGAACTCCTCGCCGCGCCACTGGCCCTTCTTCGCGGGCTGGCTGCCGCGACCGGAGACGTTCGTCACCGTCAGCGAGGGGGCGTTGATCTCCGCGAGCGCCTGCTTGATGTCTCCGAGCTTGTCGGGGCGGACGACCGCCGTGACCATCTTGATGTCCGTGCCGGCCGCCGCGCCGCCGTCGGCCCGGGGAGACTCCCCATCGGACTCGGTCGTGTCGATCACCGACGGGCCGCCGTCGGTCGCGACGCGGTCGCCGCCGAACTCGGGGTAGGTCTCGACGCCGTGTTCGGAGATGTCGAGGCCCTCCTGTTCGTGCTCGGCGGTGACGCGCGCCTCGCCGGCGAGCTTGAGCACGTACCAGACCGCACCGGTTGCGGTGATCGTCCAGCCGCCGATGATGACCACGCCGACGAGCTGAGCGACGAAGTGGGCGCCGATGCCCGCGCTGAGCTGACCCGGTGCGGCGACGAACGGGAAGAGGAGCGTCCCGAGAACGCCGGCACTCCCGTGAACCGGGAACACCGCGCAGACGTCGTCGATCTTCAGGTTGTCCGAGACGAACTCGAAGACGATCGGGAGCTGCGCGCCGGCGAGCCCGCCGACGACGACGGCGCCCCACCATGCCGTGGTGTCGGGGATTGCGGTGATGCCGACGAGCCCGGCGAGCAGGCCGTTGGCGACGTAGAGGGTGTCGACCTTCCCGGTCTTCGCCCAGACGACGAGCGCGGCGCCGATCCCGCCGGACGCCATCGCGATCGTCGTCCCCATCGCGACGAGGTTGAGCGTCAGCGTGTTGAACACGCCGCCGCTGACCACTGACGCCGTGCCGACGTTGAAGCCGTACCAGCCGAACGCGAGGACGAGCGTCCCCAGCACGGCGAACGTCAGCGAGTGACCGGGGATGACGTTCGTCGAGCCGTCCTTCCCGTAGCGGTCCATCCGCGGCCCGAGGATGGCCGCGGCCGTGAGGCCCGCGATGCCGCCCATGCCGTGGACGATCATGCCGCCGGCGAAGTCGTGGAACGCGGTGCCCGTCAGCTGTGCGACGAGCCCGTCACCGGAGGCCGACCACGTGAAGGCGATGACCATCGGGTAGATGACCGCGGCCAGGAGGAACGTGTAGGTGACGTACGCGCGGAGCTTCGCGCGACCCGCGACCGCCCCGGAGACGATCGTCGCTGCGGTCATCGCGAACACCGCGCCGTAGAGCCAGTTGACGTAGGGACCGACCACGCCCGACTCGACGGCGAGTTCGCCGCCGGAGTACAGCGATCCCGCGGCGGAGGCGATCCCCGACGACCCGTTCACGAGGCTCGTGAACGCCGTGCCGATGAGGAAGAACACCGCCACCCCGACGCTCCACGTCAGGAGGTTCTTCGTCAGCTGGTTGGCGACGTTCTTCGACCGCACCTGCCCGGCCTCCAGCATGGCGAAGCCGGCGTGCATGAAGAAGATGAGGAACGTCACGACGAGGATCCACGTCCCGTTCATCGCGGACGCGAACGTGCTCGGATCGATCGTGGCGAGGACGCCGCCCGTCACAACTCATCCACCTCTACTGAACGCTCGTCCGATTCAAACCGTGCTTCGCTCGTGTTCATGTGCTGAATCACGTTTCGATTCCCGGGAACGCCTATACATAAACGTTAGAGTTGAGTTTCACAAAAAACACGGTTGATAATACGGCGGTCGTCCGATATAAGGACGTGGCTATGGAATATAAGGACGTTTTTCTCGCGGTTCCGCCGCAATTGTTGCGCTCGAACTCGACGGTCGTTGTGTAGCTCAGCTATCTATTTCGGCGTGACCCGTCGCCGAGCGGCGCTCTCGGGGCGGGCGCGGTCCCCTCTGGCGAGTATTGCCGCGCCGCCGTCCCGCGCTTGGGCGCCGCACGGGCTCTCCGTCCCGAATTCGGGTCGTTCCGGCCTCGTCGGCAGAAGTAGACGTTTGTCAACCCGTCTCGCGGTTCCTCGACGGAATCGATATCTCGGCGGTGTCAGACTGCCCTCTCCGCCGACCGATGTCCCGGAAATACCGTTATTCCGGCTTCAGACCCTCGTTCTGGACGCGCATCACGGCCTCGCCGTCGGCGAGGTTCGGCGCGTCGACGAGGCGGACGATCCGCTTGTCGCCCTTCGACTTGCGGAGGTACATCCGGAACGTGGAGGCGTGTCCGAGGATGTTGCCGCCGATCGCCTGCGTCGGGTCGCCGAAGTACGAGTCGGGATTCGACGCGACCTGGTTCGTGACGAGGATGGCGGTGTTGAACAGGTCGCCGATCCGCATCAGGTCGTGGAGGTGTTTGTTGAGCTTCTGCTGGCGATCCGCAAGCTCGCCCCGACCGACGTACTCCGCGCGGAAGTGCGCGGTGAGCGAGTCGACGCAGACGATCCGGATCGGCCATTCCGTCTCCTCGTGTTCGCCGGCCAGCTCCTTCGCCTTCTCGGCGAGCAGGATCTGGTGGTTGGAGTTGAACGCCTTCGCGACGTGGATCTGGTCGAGGAACGCCTCGACGAGCTCTTCGAGCGCCTCCTCGTCCGAGGGCGCCCCCTCGATCTCGCGGCGCTCCATCTCGTCGGCGAGGATCTCGTCGTCGAGCCCGCGGACCATGTCGTCGATCCGCTCCGGTCGGAACGTGTCCTCGGAGTCGACGAAGATACAGCCGCCGTCGAGGCCGCCGTTCTCCGGCTCTAGCTGGACGTTGACCGCCATCTGATGGGTGACCTGCGACTTCCCGGACCCGAACTCGCCGTACACCTCCGTGATCGACTGCGTCTCGATGCCGCCGCCGAGCAGGTCGTCCACCTCGTCGATCTGCCAGGAGAGCTTGCCGATCTCCTGGCGGCGCTCCAGCACGCTCGCGCCGGTCTCGAAGCCGCCGACGTCGGCGGCGTCGCGGGCGGCGTTGATGATGTCGGCGGCGGACGACTCGCCGATGTCGGCCGTGTTCGACATCTCGCCGGGGCTCGCGACGGCGATCGACTGGTAACTCTCGAATCCGTTGTCCACGAGCTTGTCCGCGGTTGCCGGGCCGACGCCGGGGAGGTCCTCGAGTTCGTCTTCAGGCATGTACACAGTGCTTGTTTGCCATCCCGTATAAAGACTGGTTTACACCCGAGTGAAAGTGAAGTTCGCCGAGCGTCACCGCTCGGTCGCGGTTCGCTATCTCTCGAAAGCGTTCGTCGGAGCGGCCCGCTCCGTCGCGCGGTGAAACTGGTCGAGGGGTCAGGGGCGACCCGGCGGTCGGGTCCTCAGAAGCCGACGCGGCGGACGTACCCGAGGTCGCGGATCTCCACGAGCAGGTCGCCCGACAGCTCGGCGTCGGTGATCACGTACAGCTTCGGGTCGTCGGTGAACTCGGGGTCCTCGCTCAGCACCTGCCGGATCGAGACGCCGCGGTCGGCCAGGATCCCCGTTACCTCGGCGACGATCCCGGCCTCGTCGGCGGCCGCGACCTCGATGGTGAGCACCGTCAGGTCGAGGACCGGGGCGAGGTCCATCAGGCTCGGGACGACCGTCCTGTTGGCGCTGTTCCTCTGTCTCACCGCGCACGTCGCGGCCCGGAACGTCCTCGGCGACGCCGACCCGCGGCGGGCCCTCTACATCGGCCCGCTGCCCGCGGTGATCAGC